>JALSWC010000065.1 GCA_027060825.1 Sulfurimonas sp. | reverse complement strand
ATGCTATGGTTAATTTAGTTGCTGGTTTAATTAGATATACCTACTTTGAAAAGAAGCCAACTATCAATTTTAGTCAAAAAGATAGAGAAATGTTGAATGAATTTGTTCAGTTAGAAGCTCAAAATGATTCTTTTAAGGGACTTGTATTGCTTTAATTGTTGTCGAACTCAGGTTAAAAGCATAACAAGACATAGTAAAAAAATATGTTACCCAAGCCGAAAAAAGCTTAAAAAACTAGAGAAGTATAGCTACCACTGTAGAACTCAAAAGACTACACAAACAGGTAACATATTTTTATATTCAGTCGTTAAATTACTATTGAAATATTACAGAAAATGTAGTATAATGTATCTACAAAAGGATACAGATGAAAAAAGCAATTAATATCCGTATGGATGAAACACTACTAACTGATTTAGATTTGTATGCTCATGAACTTGAACGTTCTCGTACATATATCATTGAAAAAGCTGTAAGCACTTATTTTGATACATTAGATGAAATGATTTCAGATAAAAGAATTGATGAACTTAAAGGTGGCAAAACAGAAGTTTATTCACTAGAAGAAGTGGCTCGTAAGCTTGGACTTAACTAATGTTTAAAGTTATAGTTCCAAAAGCTACTTTTAAAGAACTTGAAAAAATAGACTCTACAAATCAACAACTAGGTAAATCCCACGAGAATTGATAACAATTCTCAAATGTAAAAAATAGGCTCAAAAATTGCTTTCTGTGATTAAAAAAGTCAGAGAAGATGAAACTAAAGAAGAAAAAGCAACTAATAGAACAATTAAAAACTGTGCCAGATTTTAGAGTAGATAAATTTAAGATACTATATCCATTAGAAGAGATACTTTTTATGACACTCTTTGCACTTCTTAAAGGGGCAACAACCTTTAAAGAGATTCATATATGGATGTCCTATGCTGTAAAAAATAAGATGCTTCAAAAGGTGTTTGGAACTAAGAATATAAAAGCACCTTCAAAATCAACACTCCATCGAATATTAATCAATGTAGATAATGAAGCATTAGAGCTTATCTTTAGAGAGTACTTTGCTAAACATATCAAAAAGAAGAATATAGCAGTAGATGGTAAATGGCTTAATGGTAGCGATGTGAATGCCCAATACACTACAGAGTCACATAAAGCAATACTGAATATACTTGATAAAGATACAAAAATAGTATTTGCTCATAAGTTTTTAGATCACACAAAGAAGAGTGAGATTCCTGCTTTTACAGAGTTACTTAAAGACAAATTTTTCACATCAGAATCTCAAATATTCTCCTTTGATGCACTCCTGACACAATATGAAATTCTTAACACTATTAACGAGCAAAAGAACTTATATATAGCAAAAGTAAAAGGAAATCAGAAACTGCTTAAAGAAAAGGTCATACTCACAGCAAGTAATTTTAATACTCCATCAGATAGCTACGAAGATAGTCTTCTTGGTGTAGTAGAGAGGGATTGTAGGGTTATAAGAACTGTAGATATTTTTCACAATAGAGATTGTGATATTGTAATGCACGATAGTAAATTTAAAAATATCCAATCTATTATTAAAGTCACAAAAGAGTCTACAAATATTAAAACAGGTGAAGTAAAAACAACAATAGAATATTCTATAGCAAATTATAAATCAACTGCTAAAGAGTTTCGAGATAAAATACTTCAACACTGGAGAGTTGAAACTTACCATTACCACTTAGATATGCTTATGGAAGAAGATGACCATATAGCTTATATTAACCCCTTTAGTATATCTATTCTTAGAAGCTTTGCTTTGAATCTATATCAAATATTTTTCAATACTCATAAAGAAGAGAAAATACTATTTGGAGCTAAACCTACTATGGCAAATATCTCTCATGGTTGTCGATATGATGATGATTTCGCTTCTGATTTGTTTGAAATCTAATTAAACTGCAAATTTCAAAAAAACAAGATATTGACCTCAGGATAGCTCTGTCAAAAAAATAGCTTTTTCGTAAA
>JALSWC010000064.1 GCA_027060825.1 Sulfurimonas sp. | reverse complement strand
CATTATAGGTAGAAATATAGAGATGGTCTGCTTTTTGCTTAATCGTACCAATAGGAAAAATAGAGCTTATTTTACTAATCTGTGAAACTACGAGAGAAGGAGAAAGTCCATACGCCTTAATTTTTTCGGTGTTGAGTTTAATATCAAGCTCTTCTTTAGCATCCCCACGAATAGTTATATCACTCAAATCTTTAAATTTACTCAGTTCACTTTTGAGTTCATCTGCACGATTAAGTAATTTTTGTGTTGTAACATTTCCAGAGAGTGCAATAAGCACAAGAGGAAAAGAGTGCGTTTTGATTTTTGCAATGGGTTCATTCATATCTGCTGGCAAATCTTTTTTCACATTGCTAATAGCATCTTTTACATCATTTAATACTAAAATATTATTTGAACCACTTCTAATCTTAGAACTAATAATAAATGAACCATTTTTAATACTACTCGTGGTATCTTCAAGTGCATCAATATTTTGTAAATCATCCTCAATACTCTGCACAACCATCTTATCTAAAGTATCGGCAGAGGTACCAGGATAGCCACCTTTAATGGTGATTTTATCCATATTCATTGGTGGAAAAATCTCTTTTGGAATATTAATATATGCAAAAATAGAGAGCATAAAAATAAATATGAGTAGTATGTGGTTTAGTAAGGGTTTATCAATAGCGAATTGTATAAATTTTCTAATCAACACTTTTCCTTGGTTCTATGTGAGTTTAAAAGAGAGTATCTAAAATTTGGTTTTTAAATTTTATGGATTCAACAGAAGCACTTATGAGTTTATGCTCTTCTTTAAGCGTATCATACTCTACTTTTAATTTTGCAATATCCCTGCTTTTAAAGTAAATCTGCTCTGTTATATAAATCTTAGGAAAAGCAAACATTCCAACAAAAGCAAGTGCCAGCAAAACATATAAGAAATAGTTTAAATCAAGGTTGCGTTTAGGAGTAAAAAGAGGTTCAACCTCATCTAAAAGTTCTCTCTTTTCACTCATTATAAGTCCATTTGAAACAGACGCATTTTTGCACTTCTGCTTCTTACATTCTCTTTGATTTCATCTTCTTTCGCCATTATTGGTTTTTTTGTAAGCACTTTACCAAGCTGATGGTCATTCCCACAACTACAGCGAAAAGCTTCAGAAGGACAAATGCACGACTTTGCCCATCGTGCAAACTCCTGTTTTACTATTCTATCCTCAAGTGAATGAAAAGAGATAATAGCCACTTTAGCATAAGGCAATTTTGCCTCTTCAATACTTTTAAGTACACTTTTAAGCTCGCCGAGTTCATTGTTTACCTCTATTCTAATTGCTTGCATTAAAAGTGTTGCAGGATGTATCTTCTTTCCTCGTGGCATAAAGGGTTTAACTGTTTCGCTCAGTGCTTTTGCAGAGAGAAAAGGACGATTTTTTACAATCACATCAGCGATTTTTTTATAATTTCTCAATTCACCATACTCTAACAGAATTTTCTCTAACTCTGATTTTGAATATTCATTGACAACATTTGAGGCACTTAGTGGTGCATCTTTATCCATACGCATATCAAGTGTCTCACTCTCATAAGAAAAGCCTCTCTCTTTTTGGTCAAGTTGTAATGAAGAAACACCAATATCAGCTAATATTCCTTTAATATTAGATTTATCTACTGCATCAAGTATCTCTTTTATAACAGAAGAAAAACGCCCTTTTTTTATTGTCACTCTATCCCCATATTGAGCTAAACGCTTTGTTGAAAAGTCAATCGCTGTCTGGTCTTGGTCTATACCAATTAATTTGATATTTGGATTTGCTTCAAGAATTAAAGAGGAGTGTCCACCATATCCCATAGTACAATCAATGACAACACCATCACCTAAATCAGTAAAAGCATCAACTACTTCTCTATATAAAACTGGAATATGAGGAATTTCTTGCAAATCTAACCCTAATGTTAATATAATGCTTATTATACAGAAAAATTGATTTAGATTTAATTTTTTATACTGTATCATTTAG
>JALSWC010000063.1 GCA_027060825.1 Sulfurimonas sp. | reverse complement strand
TCGCAATAGCAAGGAGTTTGATGGCGTAGCCAAACTCTTTTGCAAAAGCAATATCTTCAGAAGAGACATTTTCAATCCCTTCAATCAAAATATCTTCAGGTTTTGCATCAAGTCCATAAGCAATAGAAGCTAAAATAAGGAGTTTATGTGCAGCATCGTATCCACCAACATCAAACGAAGGGTCAGCTTCAGCATAGCCTAAATCTTGTGCCTCTTTTAAAATTGCATCGTACGAAACGCCATTATTTGTCATCTCCGTCATCATATAGTTACAAGTACCATTCATAATACCCATCATTGACTCAATATGATTTGCAGAGAGTCCATCACGAAGTGCAGTAATAATAGGAATACCACCAGCAACAGATGCTTCAAACTCAAAAGGAATATTCCCTGCTAACTCTTGTAACTCGTACCTATGGTATGCAAGGAGTGCTTTGTTTGCTGTTACCACTGCTTTACCACTCTCTAAAGCACGCTTTACAACCACAAACGGCTCATCAACACCACCCATAAGTTCTACAACAATGTCTATCTCTTTATCATTTAAAACATCATCAACATTATCTGTTAAAATAATATCTAAGCCACGATCTTTTGAGAGATTTCTTACAACACCACTCTTTACAACAATATCTCGTCCAGCCCGTGCTGAAATTACATCTGCATTCTCTTTTAAAATATTTGCAACACTCGTTCCAACCGTCCCAACACCAATAATTCCAACTTTTATCATATTACTTTTTATCCTTATCTTGACAGCCATCAAACTGCTTTAAAAATTCTCTTACATTTCTTGCTGCTTGACGGATACGGTTATCATTTTCAATCAATGCAATACGAACATACCCTTCACCATATTCACCAAAACCAATACCAGGAGAAACTGCGACACCTGCTTCTACTAATAGTCTTTTAGAAAACTCTAAACTCCCTAAATGTGCAACACACTCTGGAATTTTTGCCCAGCTAAACATAGTTGCTTCATTTTTTTCAATATGCCAACCTGCACGACCAAACGCTTCAATAAGCACTTCTTGACGGTGATTGTATTTATTTGTAATATCGCTCACACAAGTCTGGTCACCATTGAGTGCCACAGTAGCTGCTACTTGAATAGGCGTAAACATTCCATAATCAAGCCATGATTTTATCTTTTGTAATGCACCTATAAGCTTTTTATTCCCTACAAAGAAACCAACACGCCACCCTGCCATATTGTAAGATTTTGAAAGTGTAAAAGATTCAACTGCAACATCTTTTGCTCCCTCTACTTGCATAATTGAAGGGGTTTTATAGCCATCAAATGTTATATCACCATAAGCAATATCAGAAATAATGTAAAATCTTTTCTCTTTTGCCATAGCAACAAGGCGTTCATAAAAAGCGACTGTAACTGTTGCTGTTGTTGGATTGTGTGGAAAGTTAACAAGTACATATTTTGGTTTAGGAGAACTCTCTTTAAAAACTTTCTCAAGGTTTGCAAAAAATTTATCTTCGTCAAGTCTATAATGTTCATCAAATTCAATACCAAATTTAATAACATTCCCACCAGCCAATATAAAAGAATACTCATGAATTGGATATGTAGGATCAGGAACAACTGCTACATCCCCTGGATTTGTAATAGCATAAGTAAGGTGTGCATACCCCTCTTTTGAACCCATAGTTGCCACACACTCCGTTTGTGGGTCAAGTATGCAATTATAACGGCGTGCATACCAATCAGATATGGCTTGAAGTAGTTTAGGAATACCTTTTGAAGTAGAGTATCCATGTGTTTTTGTTTTTTGGGCAGATTCAACAAGTTTATTTCGTATATGCTCAGGAGTCGGTCCATCAGGATTTCCCATAGAAAAGTCTATAACATCTTTTCCTGCATGGCGCTCTGCCATTTTTATATCATTAACTTCTGCAAATACATATTTTGGAAGTCTCTCAACTCTATTAAATTTAAACTCATCAAACATTTCTCAGCCTTCTACAATTAATAGTGCTATTTTAGCAAAAAATTATTAGAATAAAGTAACATACGCTAAATTATCTTACTCCAGTAGGAGAGAGTGTAAGACCATCACGAAGATTTTTCAGCGTATATAAATCAGTGATTTTCATATATTTTGCATTTTTTGGAATTAAAAGAGAGATAGATTTATAAACTTTATCACGCTTAAGAAGCTTTACCAAATGCAAAGAGGCATCATAATAGCTTATGTAAGGATACCAATGATTTCTCCTCGAACTACGCACTTGTAAAGCTCGGATTTGCGAAACATTAAACCAATGAGCATAAAGAGCTCGTCTAATTTCTACATCTTTATCAGCTTCAAGTGTGGGAACATTAAGCTTAGCACTATTCATATCTATTATATATGTCCATTTTTTAGCACTATTTCTTGTAATATCAATAATTTTACAACCACTCTTTTGTAGTGCTTTTTGTAAAATCATAGGATCTGTCATATACTCAGAAGTTAAGTTAATTGTCCAAGAAAATTCTGAAGCATTTAAATATGCAGCCACCGTTAGATAACGAAAATAACCAATGTCACTTAAAACAGCATCCATGATTCTTACAAAAAAGATTGGTGAGCCATTTGTTTTAAATGTAAGACTAAATGCCTGAGGTACCTTAAAAAAAAGGTGTAAAAGACCATTCTCTTTCAATGTCTTTATAATTTTAATAACATTCACTCTGTCTCTAATATAATATGCAGACTTAGGTGAAAAAATGATATTTATAAATGCTTTATTGTCATTGTAAGCTTTTTTATTTAAAAAGCTTTTTATTTTTGCTGTAATAGGGTCATCTTCACTAACAATTACACTATCATTTGCACTTTTCAATTCCCTAGCAAATGAATTATAGGTAAAAAATGAAAAAAAGAGCATTGCAGTAAAAATAAATTTAACTACCACTTACGACCTCTATTCAATTTTTTAAATTCACCTATTGAAATTTTTGTCAAATTCCCATCTTTATAGTGTAATCTTAAAGTATGCCTATCATTAAAATGCCTTTTTACTCCATTGACAATCATATCTATATATCCATGTCCGAATATAAAAAGCCACTCTTTACTAGCATTTAAATCTAATTCATTTGAAAAAGTTTTTTGATATTTTTTATTTGTTAGCATATTTATATAGCCAAGCCAAACTCTTGAGCGTGGTAAAATCTCTAAAGTATCCACCTTTTTTGTAAGATTTTGTTCTCTCTCAGGAGTCTTAACTTCAGGTAAAACAGTAGAAATTTTCTTTATTTGAGGTGTAATTACCTTCTTCACTGTTTGTTTTAGTGCAGGCTTTATTTGTGCCACGCTAGTATTAGTGCTATTCGCTTCATCTACAATAGAAGCATTTGTTTTACTTTGCTTTGTTTGCATTAAAACAGTCGCGGTAGCAGTGCTATTTACCTTATCTGTAATATTAAAAGTATAATAGAGTGCTACTAAAAAAATAAAAAGTGCCACAACAATATAAAAAATAGTAAAATTCTTCTGTTTTAATGGCGTAACAAAAATGCCAGCATTCGCCAAAGGTTGTGTCGTCACTTGTGTATCATAATACTCTATAGCATGCGATTTTATCTCTTGTAAATCAATATTGTAATTTTTTTCAATAATAGAAATAAACCCAAAAAACTGCATACGAGAAAAACCCTCATACCTCTCATCCAAAATATCTTGTACATATCTTATAGGAATATATACATCTTCATAAATTCTTTGAGCACCAAGATTTTTTAGCTTTTCGAGTGCATCACTCATACCCACATCCTTTGCATTAAAATTCCACCTGCCACACTGACATTAAGAGAGTCAAAATCATGTGCCATTTTTATACTTACAATTGTATCTAACTTTGAACTTAGCCTTGCCGTAAGTCCTTCTCCCTCGTTTCCAAGCACCAACACTCTTTTTTGTGCAGGTCGCACTTCACAAATATCTACACCGTCCATATCAGCACCATAAGTGACAAAACCAGACATCTTAAAATCATTTAAAAGGTTGTGAATATTTTGCTCTACAGCAAGTGGCATATCAAAAAGAGCCCCTGTACTTGTTCGTAAAATTGGTTCAATATTGAGATGTTTCACCCCTGTAACAATCACCCCATCAACACCTAAGGCATAGGCACTACGGATTAATGCACCGATATTTCCAACATCAGTAAGCCCAGCAAGGACAAGTATAAACTCTTTATTTAAAAATGTTTGATAATTATGGAGTTTATAATCTTCAACTTCTGCTAAAAAGCCTTGGTGGTTGGCATTTTTACTCATTTTCACAGCTGCCTCATTGGGAATGCGTTTTATTTCAAATCCCATTTTCATAAAGCGTGAATACTCTTTTTTTTCAAGCTCGCGTGCTAAATAAAGCGTTTTAATTTTTTGTGGATAGTGGTTGATTAAATAATAAATTGGTTGTTTTGCATATATTAACATAAGGGTATTTTAGCGAAAAAAAGTATCTATCGGCTTATATTAGAGTAATTTTTGGTATATTTCTTTAATATTTTCACCTGTTATTTTATTTATGAGCTTTGCTTGCACTTTTTTTGGTAAATCAAGTGCTAAAATATCTTTTTCACTAATGGCAGATTCTGATTGTGTTTGACTAGCAGAGAGAACAACAACCCATTCGCCTTTAATATTTTTTCCAACCTGCTCTATCAACTCTTTTGGAGTCCCTCGAAAGAACTTCTGATACCTTTTTGTAAGCTCTTTTGCTAAAAATATCTCTCTTTGTGGTGCTTCTTGGACTAACTCTTGCAAAAGTTTTTCTAAACGGTGTGGTGATTCGTAAAGAATGGTAGTATAACCATTATGTAGGGCTTTTTGCAATCCTGTACTACGAGAATTTCCCTTATGGTCTAAAAAACCAAAAAAGAGTAGTTGTGTCTGTTCAAAACCACTCGCTACAAATGCAGTAAGCAGTGCATTTGCACCAGGGAGTACATCATACGCTAAAGAGTGTTTAATACAATAAGAGACAAGAGCCTGCCCAGGGTCACTTACCCCTGGCATACCTGCATCACTTGCATAGACAATATTTTGCTCAAAAAAAGAGGGTTCTAATTTTTCAACAAAAGCCTGTTCATTATGTGAATGTAAGGAGATAAATTCTTGATTTTCTTTAAACGAAGTGTTATAACGCTCTTTTAAAATATGGATAAGTTTTTTTGTAACGCGGGTATCTTCACAAAGAAGTATGTCAGCTTCACTCAAAAGCTCAATGGCTCTGAGTGAAATATCGCCGATATTTCCAATAGGGGTTGGAATTAATGAAAGCAAAAAGAGTGCTTGACTATTTTTTGCCGTAACGCGCTTTAAATTTCTCGATACGACCAGCAGTATCAACCATACGCTCTTCACCTGTAAAGAATGGGTGACATTCGTTACAGATGTCAATTCTCATCTCTGGTTTTTGGCTTTTTGTTACAAAGCTGTTGCCACATGCACATGTTACAGTACAATCTACTAATTCTGGGTGAATACCTTTTTTCATTTCATTACCTTTTAATACTCGTCGAAGTACGAATATCTATATATTTTTTAATTCCGTATGGGGGCAGAATTTTATGAAGCGAATTATATCTAAAAAATCTTAAATTACAAAAGTATCCTAGAAGCTACGGCAACGCTTGCACTTTCAGAACGCAAAATCATAGGTGTATTTAAACGAAACACTTCTAACGCTGAAAGCAAAGCTTTCTCTTTTGGAGAAAATCCACCCTCACACCCTATAAGAACTGTTTGAAAATTACTCTCACACTCCAGTGTTTTATTGGTAAAATCAAAAACTTTTGTATCTGGATTTTCTTCTATAAAACTCTCAATATTTTTGCAAATATCAAACTCCATTAACTCTGTACGACCACACTGTTGATTGGAAGCTTCAATAATGCGTTCATAGCGTTTAAAGTCTGCTTTAAAGTTCTTCTGAGAACGCTCACAATAGATAAAAGTGATTTTATCCACACCCACTTCATTAAGAGATGCAAGTACCTTTTCTACTGATTTAGAATCAATAACACACCAACCAATATGGAGTTTTTGTTTTGCTTTTACCTCAAAAATCTTTGAGGAAACCAACTCAAAGGAAGCGCTTCTTGGTTCTATTTCACTCAGTCTATAAATATGAAGTGTTTTTATATCCTCTTTAGAGCGAAAAGCCAACGCATCACCTACATTATGGCGACGCACTTTTATAAGATATTTAAAATCCTCACCTTTGATGCTAAAACGCTCTTTACCTGCATTTTCATGAAAGAGATAAACCATTTTAAACGAACCACATCCAAAGAGACATCAACAAAACTAAGCCAAATTCAACTTGTAAAATAGTTCTTGCATAAGGTTTATAAACCTCTAGGGCATGCTCTTTTTTTGTACTGAGATATTTCAATGCTTTTAAACGCTTTGCTTCTAAGACTATAAGAACTACTCCTAAAATAATCATTATGATATTTTCAACACTAAAGTGCAGATGTTTTGCTGCCATCATCACAATACCTGTAAAAAGAAGCGCTCCAAGTACCGTTATTTGAAGAGGTATAAGGTATAAAGAGTTTACTCTTTTATATTTTGCAAGCTCTTTTGCACTAATCAAAATATACAAATTGATGAAAATCATCACCAAAACTGCGACCGCTGACCAACTATGTAGGCTTAAAGCCATATTATACATTTCATTCATAGTGAAATTATAGTAAAATATGCTAACTAATCAAAGAGGTTTTAAATTATGGCAGTTACAATAAACGAAGCACTAGAGATAATCTACACACATACAAAACAAAAATCTTTAAAAATCATTCCTATTGAAGAGGCGTTAGGGGCTATTCTTGCCCAAAACATTACAGCTACACACAATCTCCCACCCTATGACAACTCTGCTATGGATGGGTATGCAGTAAAAATTGAAGATAGTGGAAAATGTGTAAAAGTTGGATGTACTATTTTTGCAGGAGATGATTTTCATGGTGAACTACAACATAATGAAGCAATAAAAATTATGACGGGTGCTCGTATTCCTTTAGGGACACAGTGCATTGTTCCTATTGAAGATATTACAGAGTGTGAGGGTGGCATTAAACTCCCCCAAAATCTAACCATCTCAAAACATATTCGTCTTGCAGGTGAAGAT
>JALSWC010000062.1 GCA_027060825.1 Sulfurimonas sp. | reverse complement strand
CCACCAACTTTAACATCACCTAAACCATCTGAGTTTACTACTGTTACCTCTGGAGCTTTATCTCCTACATTTACTTCATTTCCTAATAACTCTACATCTGTACCTTTGAATTTAGTTGTTGCCATACTAATTTTCCTTTAATTTTTTTCAAAAATTTAAGGGAACCTTTTTCATTTCCCTTTTTGTTACGATAAAAGAACGCGTCCTTTTATCTACGCTAACGCTTGGTTTCCTTCGGCAGGAAGCCCAAAATGCTTTTACATTTTTTTGAAAAGTCTAAGTCGTAAACTTCTCTTTAGCGTTTGATAAGTGAAGTATATTTTAATTCGGATAATTATCATCTTATTTAGCAAACAAAACATTTAGTATAAGAAAAAATTAAGTTAATTAAAAAACAATTTGACATTTATATATGAAATAATATATAATATTGTAAAACAAATATATAAGGTGTGGAAATATGCATTCCATTTCACAATTAGAAAAGCAACAAGTTGGTTTACGCTTACCTAAATACTTAGTAGAAGAAATAGATGCTTTTACAAAGCAATTTTCTATCAATAGAACTGATGTCATTATTGAAGCTATATCTTCTTACATATCTGAGCAAAAAGCTCATATGTTTTATAGTAATTTTGATAGTGCATCTAAAGAGTTAAAAAGTTCTTTAGATGCTACTGATACCACCTCTATGAAATCACTTGATGCGATAATAAATGAACTTGAAAATTAAAACTCTTTCGTGTTTTGAAAAAGATGTTAAAAGACTTTTTAAAAAATATAAACAACTTCCAAATGATTTAAAACTCTTAAAAGAAGAGTTATTTAAAAACCCAAAATCTGGAATTGAGCTTGGAGATAGATGTTACAAAATTAGAATGGCTAATAGCTCTATTCCAACTGGGAAAAGTGGAGGTTTCAGAATTATTTATTACTATATAGATACAGATAATAATTTATATCTTATGAGCATGTACGCAAAGAATGAACTAGAAAATATTGATGATAAAACTATTATCAATATTTTAAAAACTAATAATTTACTCTAAGAAGCTTAAAGCTCACTTTTTGCAACAACACTCAACTCTTCTAAAGAAGAGAACATTTTTGCTTTATACATATCTACAGCTACGCGTCCTATCATGGCAGCATTATCTGAGCAGTAGTGTAAATCACTTAGTAATAGTTTTGCTCCATAAGGTTTTAATAACTCTTCTATTTGTGAACGCAGATAAAGATTTGCACTTGCTCCACCTACTATGGCAAAAGTTTTTGGAGGATGGTTTACAAAATATTTTTTCAGTTTATGTGTAAGATGTTTGGTAGCAATATGCTCAAATGAGGCCGCAATATCTTTATAATCCTCTTTTTCTGCTTTCTCTACAGCTAATCGTACAGCATTTTTAAGCCCTGAGTAACTAAATGCAAATTTTGGCGTTCTCAGTAATGGCACAGTAAAATCGTATCTTTTTCTGTTCCCCTCTTTTGCTAAATTTTGAATTGCTGGTCCACCAGGATAGCCTAGCCCCATCATCTTTGCTACTTTATCAAAACTCTCACCAAAACTGTCATCCATAGATTTGGCAACAGTCTCTATTTCGGTGAGGCTCTTTACCTCCATCACCTGCGTATGTCCACCAGAAACAAGTAAAACAGTTAGAGGAAAAATTGTCTCTTTCTCAATAAAAAGTGAATAGATATGCCCAATAAGATGATTGACTCCAATAATGGGAATATCTAAACCAACACTTACAGCCTTTGCCAAAGTGACACCTTCAATAAGCGTCACAGCCAGTCCAGGGCTTGAGGTAACAGCCACAGCTTTAAGTTTTTCAAAATAAGGCTCACACTCCTCAAGTATTTTAGGAAGTGCTTCGGCATGAAGACGAGCAGCAAGTTCAGGAACAACCCCACCATAAATACTATGCTCCAACTCTTGCGATATTTTTTTATGAAAAAGAAGTCTATTTGTCGCTATTTCTGTTATGGAAATAGCACTATCATCACATGAACTCTCAATACTTAGTATCAT
>JALSWC010000061.1 GCA_027060825.1 Sulfurimonas sp. | reverse complement strand
AACTATTTATTCAACATCATTATAGTCGTATTAACCTTAAAGCACAGTATTAACTAGCAAAAATTATGTGCTATTAAAAGAGAAAAAATGCCGAAAATAGTAAATGTCATGCCAAAATATAATTTTTAAGCTATTATTCTTAAAAAAAATATGTTGTTTTTATCTATAATTACTATTATTGATGCAAAAGTGTTCTATTAATTGTGAATATTCCATTAAAAAAGCATAGATTAGCTTAAAATTCTTGCAAAAATAATAAATTTCCAAACCATACCTCATAAGCAAACCCTCACCTATTTTTAGATATAATCGCGAAATTTCAAATAGATAATTTAAGGCGATTTCATGGCAGAAAACAGATACAATCCACAAGAGATAGAAGACAAATACTACCAAATTTGTGAAGATAGAAAATACTTTGAAGTAGATGGCAACAAAGCTATTCAAGAAGAGGGAAAAAACTTCTCTCTTATGATGCCACCACCAAATGTTACAGGGCGTTTGCACATCGGTCATGCACTTACATTCACACTCCAAGACATCATTACCCGTTACAAAAGAATGGACGGGTACAAAACACTTTGGCAACCAGGGACTGACCATGCAGGTATTGCTACGCAAAATGTTGTAGAAAAACAGCTTCTTGCTGAGGGTACTACAAAAGAGGAGATAGGTCGAGAGGCATTTTTAGAGAGAGCTTGGAAATGGAAAGCTGAATCTGCTGGAATTATGACCGAACAACTTCGTAAAATGGGTGTCTCTCCTGCATGGGAGAGAGAACGGTTTACTATGGATGAGGGGCTACAAAAATCTGTAAAAGAGGCATTTGTGCATCTTTACAATGAAGGTTTAATTGTTCGTGGAAACTACATGGTAAATTGGTGTACACACGATGGTGCATTATCGGACATTGAAGTAGAGCATGAAGAAGAAGATGGAAAATTTTACCGTATGCTTTACCATTTTGCAGATGGAAGTGGGAGCGTAGAAGTTGCTACTACAAGACCTGAGACATACTTTGGAGATACTGCCGTTATGGTTCATCCTGATGATGAGAGATACAAAAATATCATTGGAAAAGAGGTTCTTCTTCCACTTTTAGACAAAAAAATTAAAATCATTGCTGATGACTATGTTGATATGGACTTTGGAACTGGTGTGGTAAAAGTAACCCCTGCTCATGACCAAAATGACTACGAAGTCGGAAAACGCCATGATTTAGAGTTTATTACTGTATTTGATGAAAAAGGTATTCTCAACGATTATGCTGGAGAATTTAAAGGCATGGAGCGTCTTGAAGCAAGAGAACCGATTGTACAGAGACTTCAAGAAGAGGGTTACATTGTAAAAATAGAAGACCACAAACACCAAGTAGGACACTGCTACAGATGTAAAAATATTGTTGAGCCATACATCTCAAAACAGTGGTTTGTACGCAAAGAAGTAGCTGATAAATCAATAGAGAAGACAAACGCAGGTGAGGCACAATTTTTTCCTCCACATTGGATAAACTCATACAACTCATGGATGGGTGAACTTCGCGACTGGTGTATCTCTCGTCAGCTTTGGTGGGGACATCAAATTCCTGTATTTTATTGTGATGATTGTGGGCATGAATTTGCTTCACAAGAGGAGCATCCTGATGCTTGTCCAAAATGTGCAAGTAAAAACCTTACGCAAGACCCTGATGTTCTTGACACTTGGTTTAGCTCTGCACTCTGGCCATTTTCTACTTTAGGCTGGGCGCATGGCGATACTGCTATGGACAAGCTTTTTGAATCAAATGATATGAAAGATTTCTATCCAAATACCCTCCTTATTACAGGATTTGACATTCTTTTCTTCTGGGTTGCTAGAATGATGATGATGGGTGAACACTTTAATGGACAACTTCCATTTAACCATATTTACCTTCATGCACTTGTTCGTGATGAGCATGGGCAAAAAATGAGTAAATCTAAGGGAAATGTCATTGACCCTCTTGAGATGGTAAATAAATACTCAGCAGATGTACTGCGTTTTACCCTTGCAATTAGTGCTGCACAAGGGCGTGACATTCGTATGAGTACAGAAAAACTAGAGTTAAACCGTAACTTTACAAACAAACTCTACAACGCTACAAAATACTTACAAATGAATGTAGATACTTTTCCAGATTTAAGTGGTTTTTGTATTGAGAGTGATTTAGGTCGCTATATGATGAGCCGTCTTAATTTCGCTACAAAAGAGGTGCGAACTTATCTTGATGAGTATAAGTTTAACGATGCAGCACTTACCATGTATAGATTTTTATGGAATGAATTTTGTGACTGGGGAATTGAGCTAAGTAAAGCAGATAAAGGTGCTATTGTAGAACTTGGTGCTATCTTTAAAGAGGCTATGAAACTCTTACACCCTTTTATGCCTTTTATTACAGAGCATCTTTATCATGAACTTAGTGGCACAACGCTTGAAGAGTCTGAATCTATTATGATTAAGAAATTCCCTCATAAAACAAAACAACGCAAAGAGGAGGCAAAATTTGAAATTATTATGGATGCCATTGTCTCTATTCGCCGTGCAAAAGTGCTTGTAGATTTAGCAAATCAAAAAATTGCAAAAGCCTATGTAAAAATTGATGGCTTAAGTGACAAAGACAAAGAGATGATGACCCCTTTCATTGCTCGACTTGCAAAAGTAGAAGAGCTTTCTTTTACTCAAACAAAAATTGAAAACGCAGTAAGTGATATTGCTGATAAATGTGAAACTTTTATTCCTACTGATTCTATTGATTTAGCACCTATCATCAACAAGCTAACAAAACAGTCAGAAAAACTTGATAAAGAGATAGCAAAACTCAATGGAATGCTCAACAATGAACGATTTGTTGCAAATGCTCCTGCTGATGTACTAGAGAAAAACCGTGAAGCTTTAGTAGAAGCACAAAGCAAACAAGCAAAAGTGCTTGAACAACTCAACTCTCTAAAGGCGTAGTTTGTTCGACATAAGAAAATACAAATCACAAAACATCAAAAATGACATCCTCTCTGGGCTTGTCGTTGCTGTTGCACTTGTTCCTGAAGCTATTGCATTTAGTTTCATAGCAGGTGTTAGCCCTATTGTCGGACTCTATACTGCATTTATACTAGGGCTTATTACTGCTCTCATTGGTGGTAAACCTGGTATGATTAGTGGAGCAACGGGAAGTGTTGCTGTTGTTATGGTGGGACTCGTTGTTATGGTAAATGCCAAACTCACTGCACTTGGCATGAGTGGTGATACTCTCTACATTCATATGCTCAACTATGTACTCCTTGCTACCATTTTAGCAGGTGCAATTCAAGTGCTTTTTGGTGTTTTTAAACTTGGAAAATTCATTCGTCTTGTGCCACAACCTGCCCTCTATGGTTTTGTAAATGGGCTTGCCATTGTCATTGCTATGGCACAGTTTAAGTTTTTTGATGGGCAAGGTGCAAGTATGTACATTATTGTAGCCATTACTATGCTTATTATGTACTTTTTACCAAAATATACAAAAGCTATTCCCTCTGGATTAGTCGCTATTGTTGTGCTTACTTTAATTGTCTATGCGACACATCTTGACACACTTACAGTCGGCTCTTTAGCAAATCTTTCAGAGTTTCAAGGAAAACTACCTCATCTTATTATTCCAGATACCCTCTTTAGTATGAGTGCCATTATTTTAGTGCTTCCTTATGCTGTCATTATGGCTCTTGTTGGTCTTATAGAGTCACTGTTAACACTTGCTGTTTTAGATGAAATGAGTGGCGTTCGAGGAAGTGGAAACAAAGAGTGTATAGCACTTGGATGTGGGAATATGGCAAGTGGATTTTTCGGAGGTATGGCTGGATGTGCCATGATAGGTCAAAGTATCATCAACTTCACCTCAGGTGGGCTTGGTCGCCTCTCCTCTTTTACTGCTGCCGTTGGACTTCTTGTCTTGGTTGTTTCCATGACAGATGTACTTAATGCAATTCCTGTTGGTGTTTTAGTTGGAATTATGTTTATGGTGAGTGTTGGAACATTTGAATGGTCAAGTTTTTCACACCTCAAACATATGCCAAAATCGGATGTTTTTGTGATGGTTACCGTTACCATCATCACAGTTTTTGCAGACTTGGCAATAGCTGTTATTGCTGGTGTAATTATCTCAGCACTTGTGTTTGCATGGAAACACGCTCGTATTTTTTCAAAAGAGTATATGGAAGAAGATGGTACAAAAGTTTATGAGCTTGAAGGTCCACTCTTTTTTGGAAGTGCTACAACATTTTCAGATACTTTTGACATTAAAAATGACCCACAAAAAGTTATTATGGACTTTAAAAATGCAAGAGTTATGGACTTTTCAGGTGTTGAAGCCATAGATAGCATTGTAAAAAAATATGAAAAAGAGGGAAAAACACTCCATCTTCGTCATCTAAGCCAAGATTGTAAAAAAATCCTTACAAAAGCTGGTCCTCATTGTACTTACGAAGAGGATGACCCAACCTATAAAGTCGCTATTGACTACTAATAAATTCTTCTATCTCAGATAAATAAACTTATCTGGGATGACTGACCTATACTGTGGCATACTCTCTCCAACATTTGCATCTATATATGTCGGGTCTGCTATGACATAGCGTTTGCCATGCACATGAACCCCTGCTCCATTTATTGGAATATAAAGTGCCGTTGCCATATGGTTTGCGTATTTCACTCCTACAACAGAGATACCAAAAAGTTTTTTTACAAGCCTTGCATAAAGTGTTGCCCTATCTTCACAATCCGATTTATCATAGTAGAGTGTCTCCTGTGCAAACATTACTTTCTCTTTTCCAAATTGCTGTTGATCTCGCTCATATTTAAACGCAGTTTGCACAAAACGCAGTAGAAAATTAAGTCCATAAGTCATCTTTTTTCCATCCAAATAAGGCTTCAGAGACTTTTGTATATCAAACAATGTCTCTTTCTCTAATGGTGTAGAAAAATAGACGCTATAACTCACTTGTGGATATGTGTTCATAAAATCTATAAGATTTTTATTGTAGCGATAGGAGAGAGAATATTGTCTATTTTGCATACTAAATGTGCGTGTTTTAGTTTGAGTATTTTGCACGAGCAGTGGTAAAGTATCTAAAGAAAAATCAACTGCCTTTGTTGCATTTGGATAAGATTGAGCATAAGTATAAAGAGAACCACTTATAGGATTTTTAGAGAGTGAAAAATAACTTTTCCCTTCAATTGTATATTTTGGTGCAGCATAAATTAACTGTTTTGTTCGACTCAATAGTACAATATGTTGTGAATGTATTCCTACTTTTGTATCATAACCAAGTTTATTGAGCAAAAACCAAGCGAAAAGCTTTTTATCATCTCTATCGTTAAAAGTTCTTCCTGCTATCTTCTGCACTAGCAGATAAACTCCCCAATCATTAAGCTTCATACTCTTAGAACTCTTTTTTATCTCATCTAAGAGTACAGTATAATCACTTGATGCAAATATGCTAAATGCATTCATAATACCATTTTTATTTTGAGGATAAAAACGCACCTTTTTCACCTTTGCATCAACGCTAAAATGCAGTAATGCACCAAAGAAACCGACTGCAATACCTTTACTTGTTTTTAAGAGTGGAGCAGATTGTTTTTGCACCTCTTTTAAGATTTTCAGATGAATACTTGGCCCACGAGAAAGAACTGGCTTTATAGTCGCAGGTAAAATAACTTTTGGCTTCGCTTTTTTATAGAGTGATGGTGAAAGAAAAGAGTTATATTCACTCCATTGTGATTTTAAATAACTCTCAAATGCACTATCTTTTTTATCTTTATATTGGCTAAACGAAGCGTTTTGTACTCGTTGAAAATCCTCAAAACTCCCTGCCTTTGCAAGGCTAAATGTAGCAATAAGTAAAAAGCTAAAACGGCCAAATTGATTCAATAATTTTTGTTCCCCATCCCTGTTGTGTTGCACGGTCAATATCTCCTTCTGTTTTGTATAGTATCTTCGCATCACTTATTTGTGAAGAATTAATTCTATTATTTTGGTCAATATCATATGGACGGATTACACCACTTATTTGTACAAGTTGCTTTTGTCTATCTATAAGAATTTCTCTTCTACCTGAAATAAAATAGTTGCCATTTTTAAGCACTTTTACCACTCTTGCCGATACTGTTGTTGTAAAACTCGCATCTTGTACTGCTGTGCCACTCCCCTTAAAATTTCTCGTTGAGCCAGTTTGAAATCCTACATTTGTGTAGCCATTGAGTCTAGCAATTTGTGCTTGCATACCAGAATTTGCTGTACCTGTATTAGAAAAAAGTCCACCACCAAGCTTTGCACTATCTGTATTTGAGAGCTGTTTTGTACCTGTATTAGAACTTTTTGCTGTTTCAGAAATTACAACGGTAACAATATCATTGACATGCATAGCTTTATGGTCTGAAAAGAGTGGATTTCCACCCTGCCCAAATATACTGCCTGTAGCTGTAAAGTCATCTCTTTGCTCTTTTGCTGGCATCTGCTCTACATAAGCAGGAGGCTTAAAGTTTATCTCAGGGTCAGTTAGATTTGCTGTACATCCACTTAATATTAATAACATAATTAACAATATAAAACTATTATACAAAATTTTATTCATATATATCCAATAAAAGACTAATTTTGTTATAATGATAGCAAAATTAGTTCCATAATATAAGGATTTTCAAAAATGTCATTAAGAGAAAGTGTCAACCAAGATGTAAAAGTTGCTATGAAAGCAAAAGATACAAAAAAAAGAGATGCATTGCGTTTACTTACCAGTGCTTTTAAACAGATCGAAGTCGATGAGAGAAAAGAGCTTAGTGATGAAGATGTCATCAAAATCATCCAAACACAAATTAAACGCAGAAATGATTCTGCTACTCAGTATAAAGACGCAGGACGCGATGATTTAATGCAACAAGAGCTTGATGAAATTTCATATTACGAAGTATATCTTCCAACCCAACTTACAGATGAAGAACTTGAAAATGCACTCAAATCTATTGTAGAAAAAGTAGGTGCGACATCTCCAAAAGATATGGGAAAAGTAATGGGGATGGCTTCAAAAGAGTTAGCAGGTCGTGCAGATGGAAAACGAATCAGCACTTGTGTAAAAACGCTTCTAGCTTAATCTACCAATCATCCAAGACGAAGCCTTTTGGCTCGTCTTCTTCAACTTTTTTTACTTTCACATTCTCATTTATTTCAGGCTCTTGCACCTTTTTTGGTTCCACTTTTTGCATCTGTTCTTCAAACTGTA
>JALSWC010000060.1 GCA_027060825.1 Sulfurimonas sp. | reverse complement strand
TTATTCATTACCGTAATTATACCCAATGAAATAGCAAAATCATACTAGATTTTATTGACTATTTCATAAGTTAAATCTTTTTAAAACTTATAACTAAAAGATGTTGATTGAGAAAAATTAGCTCTTTTCACACCTTGTGCAGGTTTTGCATCTTTATTGTAACTGAGAAGAAAAGTAATATATACCTTTTTATACACTTGCACTTTCAATTCAAGAGAATTTAAAATAATATAATCACTAATATCTCCGACTTTTGGTTGATAATATGCCACATACGAGATTTGAGAATCTTTTGTAAACTTTTTTTTGTAAGCAATATAAAAATTCCCTCTTATATTATTCTCTTTTGAATCAACAGTCGTTGTATAACTCAAATATTCATAAAACCCACCAAAACCAAAATAGAGACTTCCATAATGCTTTTCATTAAGATGAATGCGTAAACCACCACCTGTTAAAAATCTTTCAGCCACCTTTGTAAATTCATTCGTTTGAGACTGCACAAAAACTTCCCAATCAAGATTTTTTTCTAGTTTATGAATATAACGAAGATGTGCAAATGTTGCATTTGTATTTTTAACTCCATTCGCTTTGCCATAATTAAAATCAAACTCACCCCACATTACATATGATTTATTATTATCATACGCAAGTTTTGCTCCTGCTGTATAGTTATCTAAATCAGTATTGCCTTTTTTAGTCTGTAAAGCACCCTTTACAGTACCACTTAAACCTGGATTTTCTCCTATCGCCACTGGAGCAATAGAAACTATAGCAAAAAGGTTTATAACACTTAAGAGTATAACAACTAAATATTTCATTCTATTCCTATCTTAAAGAGATCAAATAACCTTTATTCGTTTTTTTAATACTATATCTATAGAAACCATCTAACTCTATCACAGCTCTATAGTATCCACTATGTGTTCCTATATTTATTTGTTTAAATACATTTGCATACTTCGCTTTTTTTATAAAAGTTCTTATATTAATATTTCTCTTAAAATCACAAACTATTCGATGTGGTTTTACAAGCATAAATGAACGCAGAAGTTTGTCTTTTGTATCTATTTGCATCTCTTTACCTTTTGTATAAAAAGATATAAAGGGCAGAGTTGCAAATTTGATATATTTCATCTCTTTTTGAGCAGTTCTATTTAGATTATAATTTTGTGAAATAAAAATTGGTAAATGCCAATCAACACTATTATTTAGTGTAATACTCTTCTGTGCAATAGACCCATCCATATTTTTATATTTCACAATAACACTCTCTATCTCTCTTGCAGAAGATGGTAAAGTAAGTGTAACTCGTTTTAATATTGGAGGTTTTTCTACTCGTTCACTTGAAATAGGAATATCTAATGTAGAATTTATTGGAAAAAAAGGATTTTCACGAGCAAAAAGAGTAAGTGAAAAAAGAAGCATACAAAGTTTAATCATAAAAAAAGCCTTATTGTGCAGAAATTTCTTTAAGTTCAAAGTACTCCCGTTGTAGTTTAGCATTTTCATTTTTTAGCACTACTACCTCATCCTGAAGAGAATTTTTGTAATTCTGTAAACCTAAAAGTACTTCCACTGAGTTCGTACCATAAAGTAAAATTCCTAAATAGATTCCAAGAGCAATAACAAGAAAAAAAAGTGTAAAGAACTTTGTAAAAGACAAGCCAAAATACTTCTGCGTAAAACTCTCAGAAGTATCAATTCCTTCAAATAGCTCATCTCTTTGCATCTTTAGCCTTAGTTAAAAAGTGTAGAACCTAAATACTCACTATAAACAACTTCATTTTCTATCTCTAAAAGACGGTTGTATTTTGCAATTCTCTCACTACGAGCAGTTGAACCTGTTTTAATTTGACCACAGTTCAATGCTACAGCAAAATCTGCGATGAATGCATCTTCACTCTCACCTGAACGATGACTCATAACACATGAGTAACCACTTCTTTGTGCTAAACGCACTGTAAGCATAGTTTCACTCACTGAACCAATTTGATTTGGCTTAATAAGAATAGAGTTTGCAACACCTTTGTTAATACCTTCATTTAAGATATTTACATTTGTTACAAACAAATCATCACCAACGAGTTGAATTTGACATGCTAATCTATCTGTAAGCACTTTCCATCCATCCCAGTCATCTTCACTCAAACCATCTTCAAGAGAAACAATAGGGTATTTTTCAACAAGTTCTGCATAATATTCTACAAGTTCTTCACTCGTTACGGTACGATTTTCACTCTCAAGTCTATAGCCACCATCAACAACAAGTTCACTAGAAGCTACATCAAGAGCTATGGCAACATCTTTACCAGGAACATACCCTGCTGCTTCAATAGCTTCCATAATCACTTGAATTGGCTCTTCATTTGAACTTAAGTTTGGAGCAAATCCACCCTCATCACCTAAAGAAGTTGAGTGACCTTTTGCTTTTAAAATAGCTTTTAAATGCTGATACACTTCAGAAGAGGCTCTTAAAGACTCCGTAAAATCTTCAAAACCAATAGGCATAATCATATATTCTTGAAAATCAACACTATTATCAGCATGACTTCCACCATTGATGATGTTAAGCATAGGAGTAGGCATAACCATAGCATTTGCCCCACCTAAATAACGATAAAGTGGAATATTTAAACTTTTAGCCGCAACCCGTGCAACAGCCATAGACACACCTAGCACTGCGTTTGCACCTAGATTTGCATAGTTTTCTGTTCCATCAAGCTCTTTCATTGTAGCATCAACAACGGCTTGATTAAAAGGACTCATACCAATAAGCACATCAGAAATTTGACTATTAACATTTTGTACTGCTAACTGTACACCCTTACCCATATAACGCTCATCACCATCACGAAGTTCTAATGCCTCTCGTTTCCCAGTACTTGCACCTGAAGGAACAATCGCACTTGCTGTCGTTCCATCACTAAGTCTTACTGTTGCTTTTACCGTTGGATTACCACGAGAGTCCATTACTTCTATTGCACTTACATCATCTATAAACATATATTATTTCCTCTTTTATTCATTTAAAGGCTAGGCATCAGCTTCTGATATTTCTGAAGTGTCCATGGTCATAAGTGAACTCATTCCCATCGCTGTTCTAATCTTTTCTTCAATCTCAGCTGCAAGTTCTGGCTCATCTTTAAATTTTGCCTTCACATTCTCACGACCTTGCCCAAGTTTAGTCTCACCATAAGAGAACCAAGCACCACTTTTATCTACAATGTCTAACTTGACACCATAATCAACAAGCTCACCCTCTTTAGAGATTCCTTCTCCAAACATTATATCAAATTCTGCCTGACGAAATGGTGGTGCTACCTTATTTTTAATGACTTTTGCTTTTACTCTGTTACCAATTACACTCTCACCCTGCTTTAAAGAGGCTATGCGACGCACATCTATACGCACTGATGCATAAAATTTCAGAGCATTACCACCTGTTGTAGTTTCAGGAGAACCATATCCCATCATTCCAATTTTCATACGAATTTGGTTAATGAATATAACAGTACAGTTCATTTTGCTTAAAACACCTGTAAGTTTACGAAGGGCTTTACTCATCAAACGAGCTTGCACACCAACTTGTTGGTCATTCATTTCTCCTTCAAGTTCTACTTTTGGAGTAAGTGCAGCTACAGAATCAATAACAATGAGATCAACTGCACCACTTCTTGCTATTGTCTCAACAATATCTAAAGCCTGTTCGCCATAATCAGGTTGTGATACTAAAAGATTGTCAATATCTACCCCTAAATTTTTAGCATAAACCACATCAAGAGCATGTTCGGCATCTATAAAAGCACAAACACCATTGTTTTTTTGACACTCAGCTGTAATTTGAAGTGCTAAAGTTGTTTTACCTGAACTTTCAGGTCCATATATCTCTACAACTCTTCCCTGTGGTACGCCATTAATACCAAGGGCTAAATCTAAGCCTAAAGAACCTGTTGAGATAGATTGAATAGGCATAATATCTTTATCGCCAAGACGCATTAAAGCACCTTTTCCAAAAGCCTTATCTATCTGCTTCATTGCAAGATCTAATGATTTTTGTTTGTTTGCATCCATGTTGGACTCTCTTATATTATGAAATTTAGACTTATTCTATGTAAAAAAAGTAAACTATGTAAAAATTATGTCATTTTGGCATATTTTTATTCAAATCTTTTTCTCTATAAAAAATCAAAGAAATTTTAGCTAAATAAGATTAAAATCAACAAACTTAGATAAAATAACCCTATGAAAACAACATTAATAGCTCACTCACCCGACGCAGATGATATTTTTATGTACTATGCCATTAAATTTGGCTGGGTTACCATGAAAGATGTCAAATTTGATAATATTGCAAAAGATATTCAAACACTTAATGAAGATGCTCTCAATGGTCTTTATGATATAGTCGCAATTAGTTTTGCACTCTATCCTCACATTAAAGAGGAGTATGCACCACTTCGTACTGCTGTTAGCTTCGGAGAGGGTTATGGCCCTAAGCTCATAAAACGCAAGGGAGAAAAACTCAAACGAAACTTTAAAGTAGCACTTAGTGGCGAACATACTACAAATGCAATGCTCTTTCGCATAGCGTACCCTGATGCACGCATTACTTATATGAACTTTTTAGAGATTGAACAGGCCGTTATTGATGGAACTGTTCATGCAGGTGTGCTAATTCATGAGAGTATTTTAACCTATGCAGATGCACTTGAAGTAGAACGCGAAATATGGGATATTTGGCAAGAACTTGCTGGAGATGATTTACCACTTCCTCTTGGAGGAATGGCAATTCGCCGCTCACTTCCCCTTAACAAAGCCATAGAGTATGAAGCAACACTTACAAAAGCCGTTCAAGTTGCACGAGACCATAAAGAGAGACTCTCAAAAATGCTTTTAGAGAGAAAGTTAGTGCGTATTGATGCGCCTACACTTGATAAATATCTTGAACTCTATGCAAATGATGCATCAATCACCTTAAGTCCAATTCAGTACAAAGCAATAGATAAGCTTTTTGAGTTAGGATACAAGCATGGTTTTTATGATACTCCTGTTAAAATTGAAGAGTATCTTATTCCCACTGAGTATAAAGAGTTACGAAACGCATAAATGGAAGCCAAACTTGTAGCTCTTGGAGTGCAAACTTTTCAAATAGCACTCTATCTCGCTCTCCCTGCTCTTTTAACAGGGATGCTTCTTGGTTTAGCTGTAAGTATATTTCAAGCAACAACGCAAATCAATGAGATGACACTCTCTTTTATTCCTAAAATTCTTGGTGTTATTATAGTTATTGTTCTTACTATGCCATGGATGATTAATGAAATAACAGATTTTGCTGTAAGTGTTTTTAACATGATTCCTACCTTTGTACAGTAATGCACTATAAATCAATTAACTTTTCAAAATACTCCTCTTTTAAAATAGGAGGTACATTGGATGTCGCTCTTTTTGATGAAACTCTCAATAATTATAAAGATTACTATTTTATAGGGGCTTGTAATAATATTCTGATGGGTAATAATCCTCCACCACTGATGATGCTTTGTAAAAAATATGACTATATCAAACTAGAGGAGAATAAACTTACAATTGGTGGGGCAACACCTTCTGGAAAAATAGCCTCTTTTTGTAAAAAAAACAATATTGCAAATTTTGAATTTCTCTCTCATCTTCCAGGGAAACTTGGAGGACTTATTGCTATGAATGCTGGACTTAAAGAGTTTGAAATTTTTAATAATTTACTTTATGTTACTTTTTTTTCAGGAAAAAAAGAAAAAGATGCAATAGCATTTGGCTACCGTTATACCAATATTCATGAGCCAATTTTAGAAGCTACCTTTCAAATAGAGTATGGATTTGATAGCGAAAAAGTAGCTATGTTTAGAAAAATGCGTAGCAACCAACCCTCTACACCAAGTGCAGGAAGTTGTTTTAAAAATCCTCCAAATGAGTATGCAGGAAGACTTATAGAAGCTGTTGGACTTAAAGGTCTTAGAAAAGGTGATATGTGTTTTAGCCCCCAACATGCAAATTTTTTAGTAAATACGGGCAAAGGGAAATTTGAAGATGCACTCTACCTTATACGAGAAGCACAAAAAAGAGTAAAAGATGAGTTTGGAATAATACTCGAGGAAGAGATAGTCATCCTCGAACAAGGTTTAAAATCTAGCCATTAATCCCATATATGGACCTTGGTATGTTAAATCAACTTGATTACTTCCATCATCAACTCGTAGTTTTTGCATTCTATAACCAACTTCAATTGCAGGTTGGATAACTGGTACAAAATCAAAAGTATAATCAACTTTAGCTTGAACATCATACATAGTATCTGTACCATCTGTAATCGCTTTTCCCTCAGCTTCTATTCCAAGATTTGTTGTTGGAATTTGCACTCTACTTCTTAGATATACAAGAGGCACTACAGTTGTATTAGATGATGAATCACCTTTATAAATCGTAACACCATTTTGTTTTAATGCACCTATTGTAGAATCTGATTGAATTACTTTTAGATCAATTCCAGCATCAATTGTCATCCAAAATGTATTATCTAAAAGATTATAATAAGGAATAATATCATATTGATTCATATCTACTGTTGTAGGTGCCCCTTTAGTTGATAAACTTTGATTATTTAGTGTTACTATAGTTGTTCCCTCATCAGAAATAGAGGCATACTCAAGACGAAGATTTGGAATGATTGGAAGAGGATGTTTAATAAATATCCATGCATATGCACCTGTTTTTTCTTTTTCAGCACTTGTATATTTTCCGTTCAGATTTAATATACCTGTACCGTCTGCATACCCACTAGGAGTTTGTGCCCAAGCCCCAGCACCCGCTTCAACGCGAAGAAAATCAGCATTTGCCACAGATGATGCAAGTGTAGCACCAAGTGCTAAAGAAGATAGTATTTTTTTCATTATAACTCCATATTTATATTTTATGAGAGTAATTATAGCAAAATAGTAGAGATATTCCTAAAAAGGCATGGGAGTTTTAAGAGAGGGAGGATTAGCCACCAAAAGTGGCTAAGAGATTATTTTTTTGCAGCTTCGATTGCAGCGTCGTATTGTGGTTCTTCAGTAATTTCTGGAACAATTTCTTTGTAAGTTACAATACCATCTGCATCAACTACAAAGATTGCTCTACAAGTAACACCTGCAAGAACAGATCCACCAAGAAGTACACCATAAGCGTTAGCAAAATCTTTGTTTCTAAAGTCAGAAGCAACAGTTAATTTGTCAATTCCTTCAGCTGAACAAAATCT
>JALSWC010000059.1 GCA_027060825.1 Sulfurimonas sp. | reverse complement strand
TTTAACGCCAAATAATACTCATATGTTTTTTCTTTGAAAACCCTGCCTCGTTCATTTAAGACAAGTTTTTTTCCTAATCTGTCAAATAACGGCTCTGAGAGTTTCTTTTCAAGTGATTTGATAGCTAAAGATATAGCCGCTTGACTTATTGCCAACTTCTTTGAGAGATTTAAAAGGTGTGTTTCTTCTGATAGTCCATAAAAAATCTCTAATTCTCTTAATGTCATTTTTCATATCCCTTATTAGTATCATTTAACATTTTATCAAGTGATATAAATTTTTAAATTTAGAATAATTAGTATATTATTTTAAATAGGTTTTATTTATAATATAAGTATTCATAATATAAATATTACACAATATGTCATAATTATAGCCTGTTTATGCTGATATAGACCTATAGAAGATATCCTTCTTCATAGGATGTAGATATATTTGCATAATACTAAATTCAACTAAAAGGAAAAGAAAAATGATGTATCAGTATGTTACTGCTTTTATTAGTGGTATTTTATCAGGAGGAGCACTTGGACTCACCGGTGGAGGTGGCTCCATATTAGCAGTTCCGTTACTTGTTTATTTAGTAGGTGAAAACATCCATTTAGCAATCATAACTTCATTGCTTGCAGTTGGAGCCACCTCGCTAATCGCATCTGGTTCATATATGAGAAAAAATCTCGTTAGGTTCAAAATAGCATTTATTATGGCGGCTCCAGCACTCATCAGTACATTTTTAGGTTCATTGGCAAATAAACATTTAAAAGGTCCGTTACTTTTAATACTTTTTTCACTTTTGATGATGTATATCGGATATATGATGCTAAAAGGAAAAAAACAACAAGAGCTTCAAGAAGAAGATAAAGTGATAAACTATAAGTTAGTTATCGGACTGGGCTTTATTACAGGTTTAGCCAGTGGCTTCTTTGGCGTTGGTGGAGGCTTTTTACTAGTACCTGCACTATATATGGGTGCAAACTTAAAGATGCAAGAAGCAGTTGCTACATCTCTGTTTATAATATTTTTATTTGGTCTATTTGGACTTGGTAGCTATTTGATTCAAGGCAGACAAGTTAGCTATGAGATTAGTGCAATTTTTACAATAGGTGGCGCTCTTGGTGGACTTATAGGCTCTGGAGTGGCTGAAAAGCTGAACCAAAATAAATTGCGTTTGATATTTGCTATTTTTACGATTGTTATGGGTATAGTTATTTTGGTTGAAAATGGTATTAAGCTATTTTAATTATACTTATTTAAAATAATTGATATTGTATTAAATAATCTTTATTTATAAATATACCTTAGATGATATATAATTTTGTCATCTATTTAAGATAAAAAAATAAAAAGGATCTACTATGATAAATGAGTTTGTTAAAAATTTTAAAATGTGTGCTTCAAGCAAAAGTCCAAAGATAAGCTATGAAGAGTTTAAAGAGGCTTATGAAAAAGGTGAAGCTGTTTTAGTTGATGTTAGAGAGAATTATGAAAGAGATGTGGTTTCTATTAATTTTGCTAAACATATTCCAATGAGCGAACTTTATGAAGGTCATAAAAATCTTGATAAAGATAAAATGATAGTAGCTATGTGTTCACATAAAAATAGAGCTGATATCGCTGCAATGTTTTTAAATAGTAACGGATATAATGCAAAAATTCTAAATGAAACTTTTGCCGGTTTTGTGGATAAGATAGTTGAAGACGATAATCCTATCCAATGTTCGTAGTTTGATATTGCTTTGAACAAATGCTATAATGAGTTCTCCTCATTGTAGCATAAAGTACTCTTGCAAAACAATTTAAAATATGATATCTGTTTGACAAATAGTATCTTCAAGGTGTTAGAATACTATTGCTTGTTTGTTTTCTCCCTTTTTAGGATTATAAGCAATTATTGTTTTTAATATTGGAATGGACTATCTCTCCACTATACCCTACTTTTTTAATCGCATTAAGAAGATGTGTAGTATTTGTTTGAGTAGTTTCAAAGAGTATAGTTGCCTCTTTTTTTGGTAAACTTATTCTCGCTTTTTTTACCCCATCTGTATTTTTCAAACTCTTTTTAATAGCCATCGTACAGAGTGGACAACTCATACCACTTATTTTAATAATTACGATTCTCTCTTTTGCTTCTAAAAAGATGCTAGATAGCAGTAATAACAGTAATATTTTTTTCATTTAATCTCCAATAAAATATAAAATCCAGTAAGGATATGTTAGCATTATTGCAACAAAAATTGTACCGACTACTAAGTATTTTAGATAATTTTTACAGATATTTCCTTCGCAAACAACTTTTTTTCGTAAAACAAAAAAGTAATTTCCCCATAAGTAGCTAATAATCAGCACTGCTGAGATGGTAAAATATATTTTATAGGGAGCAAAAAATTGCAAAAAGGAGAGAGAACCAACACTTACACCGAAAAGTAAAAAGAGAAGAGGGGCTAAACAACAAGTGCTAGCCAAAATCGCAGTAACAACTGCTCCAACAATGAGCGTCCAAAATGATTTCTCCTCTCTTTGAGGTCTATTTGTCATTAAAATATTTCTTGTGAAGTAATTTTATACTCAAAAGTTTTTGGATCATAGTAGTTTAAGACATTATCTTCAACTTCTCCATAAGGATAACCAAACATATTAAGAGGATATTGCTCCGGCTGAGGAAAAAGTTTGAAATCTCTAGCATGGTTAAAGCCAACCCAGTTCATCTCCCAAGAGTTTATATATTTTTCTAAGAGTTTTTGTACTTTAGGGTCATTAAATTTTAATCCCTCAACAAGTTCTAGTTTCGTAATATCTGCTGGGTCAGTAGGTATCCATCCTGCACCTGCAATATAATACTCAGCACGACAGTGTTGCCAAGTAGAGATATTTGCAAAGCCTTTATTGTTGCTCTTTCCTAATGCCTTACTAAAGTAGCTCTTTCCAAGACGAATACCAAAAACTTCGCGTGTAGGAATACCTGCAGCTCTAGCAATTGCGGTAAAAAGTGAACTTAAATCAGTACATTTTCCACCATAATACCCATTTTTATAAATCTCTTCTACCTCTTTTTGAGTAACCATCTTACCAACATCACCTTTACCACATCCTATAACTTTTTTATCTCTAAATGTATGACTAGCACACCAAAAGTAAATTTTTTTAACTTTTTCAAAACTATTTGTAGTATTGCCAACAATTCTATCAGCAAGCTGTTTAATAATACCAGTTGTTGGAATATGTTGCGTCGCTTCTAAATATTTTTGAACATTTTGAGGAATTGGTAAGTTCTCTTTACTCGCTCTTTTAATCGTAGCTATTGGCACTGTTCTGTTAAATGTCTCAATCTCTAGTTGCAGATGAAGCACTTTTTTCTTATCAGATTTTTTCCACTCTGCAAAGAGTGTATTTGCATCATAATCGTTTTTACTATTAATACTATAATTATCATAATTACCATCAAAGTGTAGTACTCTTACTTTTTGATATGATGCAGTAAATGGAAGTGGATTCCATAACTTAGCAGGAAACTGTTTAGTATTATATTTCATCTCAAAATTATAATTAACAATAAATTTTCTACCTTTAACATCTTTTGGAATTTCATTAGCAAATGTAACAACTGGAGTTGTCGCCAAAACACCTAAAACCACACTACTCTTTTTTATAAACTCTCTTCTTTGCATCTTTCTATCCTTAAGTATCCTAATTTTTTGGAATAACATTCGCTTTTTCAATAGTGGCATTTAGTACAAATGAATTGACACTATTACTATCAAAGTAATGATTTCAGGCAATAACTCTTAGTAATGTTGCTGTCTAAAAACATCTTTTTCTATATGATAATTCGGTATATATGGAGATTATATCATTTTGTATTATTTATGTCAATATAAAAAAATAGGATATGATTCATAACTTTTTATAATAATTTATAAAGTAGAAATTCACTATTTTTCCTACTTACCTAGTTTCACCGAACAACAATCTCTTAGTGTTTTATGTGGATTTGATATATAAGTATAGCCGTTATAAATGGTAAATATTCCATACAAAATGACTGCAACTGAAGAGAGACTCATCATCATATTTCTAAAATTTGTAGCAGATGCAAGAGAAGATAAAAATCCAAGTGAAAACATTGCAGGAACAGTACTTATACCAAAAATAAACATAACAAGTGCTCCAGAGAGAGGGCTTGCTGTACTTGCTGCCGTAATAGCAAAGAAGTAAACAAAACCACATGGAAGCAGACCGTTAAGCATACCTAGCACAAAAAAACTGGCATTTGACTTTGAGTGGAGTATCTTTTGAAATGATTTTTTATAAAAATTTGAAGAAGATATGGAATGTTCTATGATTGTTAAAAATTTTATTTTTCCCATTAAAGAGAGACCTGCGAGCATCATAGCAATACCTGCCACAATTAAAAGCACTGCATTTGCAGTGTTACTAAATATTACAACGCCACCTAAAGCACCAAACATAGCCCCTAAAATAGTGTAAGTAAGTACGCGTCCAAAGTTATACAAAAGATGTGCTATAGTTTTAGAGACTTTAGAACTTGCAGGCTCTATTTTAATCGTTGAATAGGCCAAAACAATGCCACCACACATACCAATACAGTGTCCAAATGAGCCTAAAAAAGCAATACTAATAATTGTCAATAGATTGATACTATCCATTAAACTACTTACCTAATAATTGTTTGCGTATTTTTGGATTTTTCATGGTTTCACCTCGTAGCATTCTTAATCGCATCGTTGCAAAATCAACCATACCTGCCTTTTTGTATTTATAAGCCCCAAAACCATAGCCCATAGGGGTATCTTCATTAAGCGTATAGAATGCTTTTCGTCCATCTATCCATTTATGAGTATCTCTACTCATCACCCAAATAACAGCACTTTTTGCAAAAGGTTTATCATGCAACCACTCAACAAAATCTCCATGATCATGAAAAAACCATGTTCTTCCATCAGGAGCAACTACCTGAGAAGCGTATGTTAACTCATTTATAACCATTCCACAATAACTATCTTGATACTTATGCAACTCCATTTTTATGGGTAATTTCTGAATATTCCCCTTTTTTATAACAACCATATGCTGTACTTTCGCAAGGGAAAGAAACACTCCTACAATTATAACTATCAAAATTCCAACAACTATAAAAGGCATAAATTTCTTCATCGTCTTTTTTTTCCTTTTCCTCTATCATCATAGACTAAAAAGCGTTCCAAGTCTCTATGCATAGATGCATCAAGTGAATCCCAAATAGCTTTTTTTTCTAAATAACGCTGATAATCTTCTGTTTTAGACTTCTTTATATCACGAATAAGATAATGATACCTAACAATCTGCTTTGTATAATCACTTATAAAAGTCCAATTTTTAATTATCTGATAACTTCGTTCTTCATGGTCTGTAAAACTCCACTCATTATACTCATAATCTTCTGCATCTTTTTTAAATGCACTAAATGGCTTTCCAATGTCATGAAGCAATCCTGCTGCAAAAAACTTCCAATCTCTCGCCTTTAATGCCTCATAAGTAACACGAAGAGTATGTACAAGTACTCCATGCTGATGCCATTTATTTTGCATAAAAAAGAGTGAATCTAAAAATGGTTTTGAAATTATTTTATTGTTAGTTTTGTTCATAAATCCTCTTTTGCCATCGGATGACAAGCTGTAACAGTATCTTTCAAATCTTCACGCTGAATATGAGTATAGATTTGTGTTGTTAAGAGTGAAGCATGCCCTAAAAGTTCCTGCACTACTCTTAAATCAGCACCACCACGAATAAGAGCAGTAGCATACGAGTGGCGTAAAACATGAGGAGAAACACCCAAATATTTTTGTGTTATTTTATAAGCTGATATTCGGCTAAGTTTGCCACCTCTATAATTACACCAAATATAAGCTTTATTAAAACCACTATCTTGCAAATAGGCATCAATAGCCACTTTTGCAATCTTTGCTAAAGGAACAATACGCTCTTTCTCGCCCTTAGCATGGCGAATATGTAGCCATTCTTCTTCTATATCGCTATAACTTAGCTCCAAACACTCACTTATTCTTGCTCCACTTGCATATAAAAATAGAATAAGCGCATAGTCGCGTTTACCTATCCAACTACTTCTATCTATCAAAGAGAGGTTTTTCATAATTGCATCATAATCTACAAACTTTGGTAGCGTTTTAGCAATTTTTGCAAATTTAAGTCTATTTTTTTCATCGCTAAACTGCTCTTTGTAACAAAAATCAAAAAAAGCATTTACTGAAGAGAGTTTTCTATTGAGAGTGCGTTTATTTTCGTAAGAGGAGAGAATTTTTAAAATATTTTCTGTTTTGAGTGAAATAAGAGGTTTCTGCGATGACTCTTCAATAAGAAGCAAATCATTTTTATAAGCCTCAACACTCTTTTTACTCAAGGCTTTAATAATAGTAATATACTCTAAAAAAGCCTCTAATTCATTTGACATCTATTTTATTAGAACCTCTTTGTCATCTACATAAAAAAGATCTTTTCCTGTAAATACAAAGCCTTCATCAATATCTACTTTTTCCACTTTATAATCAAAAGTTTTTTTATTGATTACAATAAGATAACCCTCTTTTTCTAAAACATAAAGATTTTTTCCTTTATTAATCAGACCCAAAAAATGAGCAAAAGGAAATTTCACTTTTGAAATAACTTGCAAATCAGGTGTCAAAGCAATAACTTCACCCTGCTTTGTTGTAATAAAAATCTCTTTTTTACCATAAGCAATATTTCGTATTTCGTATTTTTTTCGTAACTCTTTTTTTGTTAAAGAGAGCATTTTTGTATCGGTAGTTGCTATGATTTTATCATCAAATAAATTCAAATCAATAATATTGTTAAAATATTCTGCAGAAGAGACAATAACCGTTCTAAGCTCTTTTTTCAGAGTTGTACTAACAATAATAATTTTACCATCAAGTGTTGCAAAAATAACCAAACCTTTCATAAAATAAGGATTTACTATTCTCATATCTGAAACAATTGATGCCCCACTCTGAGCTTGAAACAGCAGTGATTTTGTTGCTATATTATAAAGTGCTATCGTATCATCAGCAAATAAAACTGCCAACATATTACCACTAACACTTGCACTTGCAATGGTATGTTTCAATTGAAAATCTTTTTTAATAGTACTATTTTTTTCAGAAGTAAGCGTAAGATTTCCATCAATAGTGCTACTCAACACCCAACCATTACTTAAAGAAATAACGCGTTGATTTTTTGCAATAGTAACATTTAACTCACCATTTCTTGTAAGCACTTTGTGATTTTCAAGAAGTGCAACATTTGAAGACCTATCAACTATTTCAGAGTTCAT
>JALSWC010000058.1 GCA_027060825.1 Sulfurimonas sp. | reverse complement strand
CTATCTTTTTCAGTTTTCTCCTCAAAAGGATTTACTCTCTCAAAATTAGTAGCAACACCTGCATTTTTAGAGTAATACTCTTCTCTTGAATTACCTTGATGCACAGGGAAAGTATCAAGCCATATATCAATAATCCATCCAAAAATATGAGGCTTCACTTGTCCTGGAAGCTGTACTCTCCCTAAATCAATGCCATATTTTTGCATAAGAGCTTTTACATTCTCATCATTTCCTACGCCACAGGCTAAATATATAGTATTTGGATTTTGCTTCATTATTTCAGATAAAACTTGTATATACTCTTCACTTTCTAGTTTTACAAGTCTTCCTATGGTTCCTAAAAATATAGTATCTTCACCATAATATTTTTTTATATTTTCTTTTAATATCAATGCTTCTTTTTTCTCTCCAGCCGTCCCAATTAAAAAATCATCAGACATAGGAACATCAAACAGTTTCCAGTCAAACTCTTTACACTCCTGATCAAAATGGCTTATTCTTTTATCTATGTTCTCTATATCAAAAGCACAATTTCCATGTGACCAAAAAATTTGTTGTGGTGCAGTTCTATTTGAGAGTATAAAGTTGTTTATATCATATCCACTTGCCATAGTAATTAAATAATCTATCTTATTTTTAATTATCTTTTCTCGTATATCAATAGCTTTTTCTAAATGAGGATAGTATAATCCATAGTCTGCAAACTTATCTTCTGGTGAATATACTTTAATGCCTAACTCTAAAAGTTGATTTATTAATGTAAAATTATCAGACTGTTTATCTACATAATTTAAAGAGTAGATATAAACTTTATAATTTTTTTTGAAATTTTCATCTCTCATTAAATTTTTCCACAAAGAGTACATAACTCTATATGGTGAACTCATAGCAAATCTATCTATGATAAAACCTACTCTTTTCTTCTTCTTAGAAGAGATACTCTTTTTAGGCTGAGATAATTGATGCGTTTGTGAGTATGTTTTATAAAATTCACTTGCGGGTTTTTCTATAAGAGTATTAAAGTTTCTCCATTGTGCCATTGTCTGGATGTTGTTTGTATAGACATGATATATGAAAAAATGAATATACATATACTCTTGCATCAAATTAGCTTCTCTACACTTTTGTAGCAAATTTACAAAATCATCAATAACGCTAAGCCATATCTTATTTCCAAACATAACAGGATTATTCCAAAGAACAGCAATCATATTTACAAAATTAGCCCTTTTTGCTAAAGCATCTTTTTTTAAAAAAGTGTTAGGGTCAATAATCTCTTTTACTACTTCCATAAATAATATATCTTCTGCTTTTACTCGTAAAATAAAATTACGATCAAACTGTAGATTTCTATTATCTTTATACTGCATCAAACTAAAGTCAAAGATTCTACCTATAAATTTTTTCAATCCCTCTTTTGCATTTGCATTTAAGATTTCAAGTCCAAATAAGAGATTATTTATAACAAATTTCTCTTCAGGAGTAGCACTCTTATAATAATTTTCTAAAGAATTTATATGTTTATTGATAGTTTCATCTTGCGCTAATTGTGTATCTTGAAAAATCTCAAAAGTTTCTATAAAAGTGTTTGGTAAAATATCACCTTTAGATAAAAGGAGTTCTTTACTCTTCTCTCTTATGATTTGTAATGTTTCAGAAGTATTACTATTTTGATTTTTACTTAACTCTATAAAGTCTAGTAATTCTCTTTTATTATTTATCTGCATAAGTTTTAGCCTTTTTGGTATTAATTTTTTCAAATGCAACCCCAGAGATATTTCTCTCTTTCGTATCAAATGAAACACCTACAAGATAAATAGGAAGTTTTTTATCAAGATATTTTTCTTGGTATTTTTTCTCTTTTATTTGAGATAAAGCATCACTTCCATCTACTTTAAATTCTATAATAATTATAGAGTTTGGCATCTTTATTGTTAAATCTATACGACCTCTATTTGTAACATCTTCTCCTACTAAATCTATACCTAAAGCTTTAAGATAAGCATAAAAAAGACTAGAATAGTAGCCTTCATATTCGTACATTTTATTGTTTGTGA
>JALSWC010000057.1 GCA_027060825.1 Sulfurimonas sp. | reverse complement strand
ATCCTCACTTTACAAAAACATACCTCTTTAACAAAGAGGCAGGCTCTTGGTTTGATATGTGGAAGGAGCATGGTAAAGAGATTTTAGATACCTTAGTATGGTTAGAAGAATCAAATTTGGTAACACTGATGTGGCTACACTAATTCATACTTAGAATATTTAGTAATTCTAAGATAAAATATCAGTATGAATAAGGATAAAAAGAAGATGAGAAACAGTCAATACACAAGAGAGTTTCGAGATTCCAGTGTGCAGTTAGTAATGAATTCAGAAGAATCAACAGCCAAAATTGCCAAAGATTTAGATGTCAATGAAAAGACCCTATATAATTGGGTTAGAGAATATAAAAAAGCCAATAATATTGCTATACAACCAAGAGGTGGTTTTTCAGTTGGCAGCTGTCAAGTTTCAAGACGTCGTATAGGCGCCATTATGAAGGATTTAGGGCTTGTTGCAAGAACTAAAAAGAGATATAAAATCAATACAACAAACTCAAATCACAACTTACCGATTGCACCAAATCTCTTAGAGAGAGATTTTTATGCTTCATCTCCCGATGAGAAATATGTTGGAGATATCACATACATTCCAACAAATGAAGGCTGGCTTTATTTAGCCACTGTCATAGATCTATATTCCAGACGAATAGTCGGCTGGTCAATGGATGACACCATGAAAGTTTCGCTTGTAAATGATGCGCTTAATATGGCATTAATAAGCCGAAAACCATCAAAAGGCTTAATCTGGCACACAGATAGAGGCAGTCAATATGCTTCTTATGCGCATAAAGATTTATTAAAACAACATGGCATCAAACAGAGTATGTCACGCAAGGGTAATTGTTGGGATAATGCTGTTGCAGAGAGTTTCTTTCATACATTGAAAACTGAGCTTGTTTATCATGAAATTTATGAAACAAAAGCACAGGCTAATCAATCTATCTTTGAATATATTGAGGTTTATTATAACCGACAGAGGATGCATAGTGCAAATTATAATTTGTCACCAGTTGAGTTTGAAGAAAAAATGATGTTACAGGTTGAAACAGCAGCTTAAAATATTTATGGATAAGTATGATATAGGGTTGACACATCATTTTAAATGGAGAATTGCTTATGGCAATAGGGGCAATACTCTTAGTTGGTGTGGTTTATCTTAATATTAAAAACAGTTCACTTCTTTATGGTCTTATTATGAGTGTAGTTACAGAAATAATTTATGCAGCAGCAACACCTGTTGTATTGTTAGTATTGCTTATGGCTATGGCATTTTTTGCAGAGACTAAACCGGTTTATAACATCAATGATTAGGGGAGGGTGGAGTTTTGAAAAGAGTTATAAAAAAAGTAGTAAATAAAGAGGTGCTTGTTGTAATAGCAACTTGTATGGAAATAGGCTCTTGTGGATTTGATCTTTATAATAATATCCATGAGATATTTTAGAGCTTACAACTCCTCAATATGGGAAATAGTATAAAAACGAAGTCATTTAATAGTTCTTAGTAATTAGTAAAAGAGTAGGAAAATGGGTGTTAAAGTACTTCGTTTTTACGCTTTTAATACTAAAATAGCAATAATATACATGGAATATTTTAGATTTTAGAACTCCTCAATATGGGAAATAGTATAAAAACGAAGTCATTTAATACTTTTTATTACTTTAGTGGAAAAATAGTTAGTGGGTGTTAAAGTACTTCGTTTTTTATAATTTTTTCTAGATAATATTAACCATTTAACTCAATAACTGTATTATGCTGCATAAACCCCAATAATACGATACATCTATTTTTCAAATGTATCAAAATTCATAAGTTAGAAATGTTTTAAGTAACAATAACTCTTATTTTATGCCTAAAAACAATGTCATGGTTTACATAATTGCCGTTCTCTTGAATAGAAGCTTAAAATGACGCTCTACAAGGGCTTTTATGAGTTACGAAGTATTTTAACACTCCTGCTTTAAGCTCTCTAGCCTTAAATGAGTTCGTTTTTAGTGGTTTTTCTTAAGAAAAGTGGCTTTATTTGCTATTTTTGGAGTGAAACTTAATTAAGTTTCACAAAAAATAAATTTCTTA
>JALSWC010000056.1 GCA_027060825.1 Sulfurimonas sp. | reverse complement strand
AGTTTTTATCTGGGCGGATATATGCTATAACCATGGCGACAAAACCTCTCTATTTTTTAAATTTCATCGTCATTATAGCGACTTATGACGAATAAAGTCAATTAATTTAAGCTTTAATTCGTCATAAGTTAAGAATTGTTACCAACCTATGCCTAAACCTACTACATATCTTCTATCTTCAAGTTGTCCTAACTCAGAGCCGAGTTGCTCTTGATATGTTGCAAATTGGAGTTTTAAAATAGCTAATTGCATATCAAACCCTGCTGTATATGCACCTTTATAAAGTCCTGCGTTTAGTGTTGCCATAAACCATGAGTTGTCAAGCAGTCCTAAACTTACACCTGCACGAATATGGTTCATAACATCATAAGCAATATCTGCATTTGCATATTGATTTTGTGTTCTTGAAGGCGTATATCTACGAATCCTTGCCTGTTGCGAATTAAATATATCTACATAATCAACATCAAATTTCAAAGAGTTTGACCAAGAGATTTCAGGAGAGATTGAAGCTCCGATATTTGCAGAAAGTGGTTGCGATCCATACGCATCAAAATTTAAAGTTCCAATATTCATAACACTCAAACCAATAGCAGGATTCCATACTTTATTTGCAAATTCATACAGAGTACCTATATCCACGGCATAGCCAGAGTTATCTACTGCATAATTATCTTGTACATATTTTAAAAGATCATCTTTATGTTGGAGTACTTCTCCTGTATCGAGTCCAGCTTCATGCGATTGTTGGCTAATATATTTTGCAGTAACACCTACAGTTAAAGCACCATCAAATATACCATTTAAAAAATTGCTTGTCAATCCACCATATTTTTTTGCACTTGCAAGAAATAGACCACCATACACTCTCCCGTGAACCTCTAAAATACCATTTGCCCCACTATTTGCATGAGGAATAATATTTTCATCAAGAGCAGCTAATAAACCAAATGAATACGCTATGTCATTTTGTGCATGATAAGAAAAAGAGGTATAATTCGATACATCTACATTAAATGCATCTCCAGAGTATTTTTTCACTGTATTTATAACTTGACTTTCATTAGAATCTTTTACATCATCTGCAAATTTCTTTGTATTTTCAGAAGTTGTAGCAGTTATTCCAAGTAGTTCAGCCTCAATTCCATGACTTTTTTTAATTTTAATAATTCCAGCAGGGTTACTGAAAATAGATGAGGAGTAGCCACCAATTGCAACATCTGCACCCCCTCTTCCCATAATACGAGGATCCTTATATACAAATGCTTGTGTTGACATATCTGCGTAAAGCATACTCCCTAACGCAATAAATGATAATGGTATAATTTTTTTCATATTCTCTTCCCTCGCCTATTTTTGTAAATATTTAATAATATCTTGAACTGTAATCGTTGTATTTTTATCACCATTTTTTCTGGAATCTATAATATTTTGTTTAAAATCATTAATAGATTGTGTAATATCTGGATCATCAGAAACAGCACTAATTGTATCTGTACCATTGTTAAGTGCATCAACAAGAGAATCAGTAACGCTCAAAGAACTATTTGCATCTAACATGACAGGACATGGATAACAACTTTTTGTTAAGTCTTTTATGGAACCATCCCCATCTTCAAGACCAGTACATGCCATTTTATCTCCATTGGCATCACAATATCCATCTGTAATAAGTGTTGTATTGTTTGTCTCTCTTACACTACTTTTTGCTAATCTATAAAAAGTTTTGGAGGGTGTTGTATTATTATACTCTACTGTAATATTTGCGTAAGTATTCCCACTAATACTAACATCATTTGCCGTAATTTTAGTGGTATTACTCGGTTGAAAATCTTTATCTATAATCCAAGACAAAGCATCCATACTAGCATTCATATCATAAGGTATTGCACTATCGCTATTTATTGCATCAACCACACCACTGACATTATTAGTTAAGTATGTAATTGTATTTGCCGTTGTCACTGTATCATCAAACCCAATATACAAACAAGCATTCGTCCATCTTGAATTATTCATTTGTGTCAAATTATCATCTGTACAAACACTCGCATTTCCACCTATTGCTTGAACATAATAAGATTTTGCTT
>JALSWC010000055.1 GCA_027060825.1 Sulfurimonas sp. | reverse complement strand
CAGTATTTCGCAAAACATTAAAAAACTCTACGGAAAAGAGTTTGGAAAACTTACAGCAGGTGAACAAAAATACATACTCGACAATCAAGAGATTATGCGTCGTATTACACAGCAGATACTCAATCGAGTTGCACAGGTAAATATTCCACGAGATATTAATGTAAATGCAAGCAATACCATAGAGTTTAAGCTCCATCCTAACGGAGATATGTCTGACTTTAGATTTCTTTCAAAAAGTGGTTACTATATACTTGATGAGACAACAAAAGAGACTATAGAGTATGCTTACAGTAAATACCCTCGTCCAAAAGAAACTACCCTCATTCGTTACAATGTTTTTTATAATCTAGCAAGATATTAAAAACTTTATTTTACTGTTACAATATGACTCCAATAGTTGAACCAAAAGAGAAAGCATAAAAATTGATATAAATTAAGAATTATATTTTAAAGTTATGGTATAATTAATAAATTTAAATACAAAGGATGAAAATGAAAAAATTGTTATTATCTATGGCAGCAGTGCCATTACTGGTTGGTGGTCTATCTGTAAGTGCAAGTGCTAATGATGGCATCAATATTTTAAATAATGTAAAAGTAAAGGGTGAAATCCGTCCAAGATTTGAAACTGCTCAAGTAAGTCAAAATCAAAAAGACAGAGCTAACGCATTTACTGCTCGTACTCATTTAGTTGTGACAGGTGGTCTTTTAGGTGTTGAGGGTTTAACAGCTACAATTGGTCTTCAAGGTGTAAATAATTTTGGATATACAAACTATAATAGTACTCAAAATGGTAAAACTAAATATGATGTAATTGCTGATCCTCAAGGTGCAATGCTGTCTGAAGCTTCACTTGATTATACAATAGATAAAACTACTTTACATGCAGGTCGTTCACATGTAAATCTTGACAATCAGCGTTTTATTGGTACAGTTGGTTGGAGACAAATGGAACGCTCTTATGATACTATTTATGCAAAAAATAGTTCTGTGAAAAACTTAAGCTTATTAATTGCTTATGTTTATGGTTATGCTGGTATTAAAAAGACGACAACCAAAGATACAAATTCAGTATTACTCCATGCTAATTACAAAGTGATGAAAGAGTTAAGTGTGACTGGTTATAGTTATCTTCTAAGTTCAATTCACAACACTTATGGTTTAGCACTTACTGGTAAAGTTGATGCTGGTGCTAAATTATCATACCGTGCAGAATATGCAATTCAGAAAAATGCAACACTTGAAACAGGTAGTGCAGGAAAACCAAAGGCTGATGCTGATTACTATAACTTAGATTTAGGTGCAAATATTTCTGGTATTTTAGCTGGTGTGAATTATGAAGTACTTAGTGGTACAAATGGAAAAGATGGTAAAACAACTTTTAATCCAGCACTTGGTACTAACCATAAATTCAACGGTTGGGCAGATGTCTTCTATGTTGCAAACAAGCCAAAAGGTGGTTTAAAAGATGCGAATATTCGTCTTGGATATAAAGCGAAAGGATTTGGTAAAGTTCTTGCTGTTTATCATAACTTTACTGCTGATAAAGACATGGCTACACCAACAGGAACAGCGACTGATGATTTAGGTACTGAATTTGATGCTGTATATGTAAATGCAATTCCAGGTTTTAAAAACCTTAAAGGTTTAGTGAAATATGCTTATTATATGAGTGGTGATGCTAAAGGTTATACAAATGACAAAACAGTAGGCTGGGTACAATTAGACTATAAATTCTAGTCTTATTCTTCTTTCTTTCGATTTTAAATTTCACTTATATCAGGACAAAGTGCCTAATATAGCTAGAGAACAGTTTTTCTGTTCTCTATTTTTATCTTTTTTTTCTTCCATTTTATCTTTTTAAAATATGTAATGCCCCTTTATAAATTGGCTCATCAATAAAACCATACTCTTCATCCACAAAACCTGTAATGCCCTCATCTCTATGCATCTCAAAAAGTTTTATAATTATCTTCGCTCTTTGTATCTCTTTTTCTTTATCTATAAAAATTTCATTTACTAAACTTACCTGTTTTGGAGATATACACCCTTTTGCATCATAACCCATTCTTTTTTCAAGTTCCAGCCATTTTACAAATGTACTTGTATCTTTATACTCTTGAAAAACAAAAGAGATAGGTTTTACTTTCATAGCTTTTGTCGTAACTAAAAAATGTGAAAGCATATAGTGCATGGTAGGATTGTCTAAATTGATTAAAGAGTGAGGAAGTCCCATATCTGCAAATAGATCAAGTATGCCTAAATAAAAAGCAGTTACTCGCCTATTTACTGCCAATGTTTGAAGATTATGCCATGCTTGAGCAGTCTCAATGGAGAGATGTAATTCTATACCCTCATTAAGTAGCGCTAAAACACTAATGACCTCTTGTTTGTTTTGAATTTTAGGAACACGAATAGCATCAGGCATAAACCGATTAAGATAGGTTATCTCTTCATATCCACCCTCCTCTAGTGCGTTCACTCTTACTACAAGTTTTTTATTACTCTTTTGTGTTTTCGCTATAAATATAGCAGCAAGGACAAGAGCAAAGGGCTTATCCTCTCTGCTTACACCGTCTTCTAAGTTTAACATAATACAATCAGCTTCAAGTGATGCAATTTTTGAGAGATGTTTAATGTTATTACATGAGAGCATAAGTACTGAACGATAATCACTGCGTTTGTTTAACTCTCTCATCGCAGGTTTTGCAAGTGCATCAAGTGCCACAAGGTCTTTATTTGTATAGGCTTCTTCTAGCTCACTTAGCATTTTTCACCTTTTTCTTATCATTTGGATGTAAATAAAAGTAGAGTGCTGTTATTTCTTGTTTTGTTAAAAAATATCTTGGCATTCCTTTTGTGCGACCATTAACTATTTTGTAAAATTTTTTAAATGGCACATTGTTTATTCTAGGAGCAACAAAACTTTTTTCTTTATTTTTATACACATATTTTGCTATTAACATACCTTCGCCATTATTTCCATGACACTTTTGACATCCTATTCCTCTAGGATTTTTATAGAGTTGTGATGCATATTCCATGGGAGTCATAAAACTACTCGTAGCAAACAGAAGAAACGGAGAAAGTAAAAAAAATATAAATTTCATTATTAGCCTATTATTATTTTAAAAGAGTATAATATCGAAAAAATAATTTATGAGGTTTAAATGCAGATTCTTGACGGTAAAAAACTTGCAAAAAAGATTGAAGACAATGTTGTAGAAGAGGTTTTACAACTTAAAAATGAAGCTGATATTACACCTGGTTTAGCTGTAATTTTAGTAGGACAAGACCCAGCAAGTGCTGCGTATGTCAGTATGAAGAAAAAAGCGTGTGATAGAATGGGATTTTATTCTGTCTCTCATGAAATGCCAGAAGATATTTCTCAAGAAGCTATTGAAAATACTATTGTTATGATGAATCAAAATCCTAATATTGATGGTATTTTAATACAACTCCCACTTCCTTCACATATAGATACAACAAAAATTTTAGAACTTGTTGATCCTGCAAAAGATGTTGATGGTTTTCATCCTTACAATGTAGGGCGTTTGGTTACTAACCTTGATGGCTTTGTACCATGTACTCCACTGGGTGTGATGGAGATGTTAGCTGAATATAACATCGATGTAAAAGGAAAAAACTGTTGTGTCGTTGGAGCTTCAAATATAGTAGGAAAGCCAATGGCTTCACTACTGCTAAACGCAGATGCAACAGTAGAAATTTGTCATATATTTACAGATGATTTAAAAAAACATACGCTAAACGCAGATATTATTTTAGTAGGTGTAGGTGTGATTAACCTTATAAAAGAAGATATGATTAAAGATGGTGCTATTATTGTAGATATTGGCATCAATAGAGCCGAAAATGGAAAACTTGTCGGAGATGTTGACTTTGAAAATGTAAGTAAAAAATGTTCATACATTACGCCTGTTCCAGGTGGTGTAGGACCCATGACTATTGCTATGCTTATGAGCAATACTCTCAAAGCTGCAAAATTAAATGCAATTAAAAAAGAAGTTTAAATATATGAAAAATTTCTTACATAAAGCATATAAATTCTCAAACTCATGGACTGGAACTATTATAATAGTTCTTTTTGTTATCTTTTTTGTTGCACAAGCCTTTAGAATCCCTAGTGGAAGTATGAAAGACTCTCTTCTCATAGGAGACCATCTTTTTGCTAAAAAATTCGCATACGGTATTCCTATGCCATACATTCCATTTTTAGAAGTTCCACTTTTTCCATGGACAAAAAGCTTAAAACTCATCGATGGTGATAAACCTAAACGAGGGGATATTGTTATTTTCAGATACCCTAAAAACATTAAAGAACACTTTGTAAAACGATGTGTTGCACTCCCTGGAGATGAACTTTTTGTGAAAAATAAAAATCTTTATATTCACTTTAGAGAAGGTGATGCATGGATAAAAAAACACTATAAAAATTATAAGACAGAAACTTATGATAATAAACTCTGGGTAAAAAACCCCTATATGAAGAAACATCCTGGTATTCATCATGATCCAAAAATCATAGAAAATGGACGAAATCCTATGCCTATTTTCTTTTTTGATCCTATAAAAGTTCCAAAAAACAAATATTTTATGATGGGTGATAACCGTGACCATTCAAATGACAGCCGTTTTTGGGGTCCAGTTCCTTATGAAAACATAGAGGGAACACCTTGGTTTATCTACTTTTCTATTGATAAAAACTGGCAAATAAGATGGTATAGAATGGGAAAAACTCCAACTGAACTTGAAAAGCCTTTTTATATGAATAAAGCAAAACAAGAGCGAATAAAAGAAGATAAGAAATACTATGGAATTACTTGATATACTTAAAGTAATAGCTGCTGTTCTGGCACTTGCTATTGCTATTATTGGACATGAAATTATGCACGGATGGGTTGCACATATGTATGGAGATGATACTGCAAAAAATGCAGGTCGTCTTACTATTAATCCTTTGGTACATATTGATTTAGTAGGAACTATTATTGTCCCTTTAAGTCTCTATTTTATACCTTTGCTTTTAGGAACATCTGGTGGTATTCTTTTTGGTTGGGCAAAACCTGTTCCTATTGATATGGCTAAGGTTATGAGACGCGGTGGATACAATGCTGCTATGCAAGTTGATTTAGCAGGAATAGTCTATAACTTTACACTTGGTGCTTTTGCTGCAATTGGTTTAACAGCTATGAGCTCACCAACGACTACAGACTCAATGTTTTATGTTTTTACCTATATTCTTGTCTATCAGCTACTTGTCATTAATGTTGTCTTAGGCGTATTTAACCTTTTACCTATTCCACAATTTGATGGAGGGCATTTTTTGATGCATCTTGCGTTAAAATACAAAATCAACTCTATAGCAGAGTTTTATTACAAGTATGACAGATATGGAATGTTCATTGTGCTTATTATTTTAATAACACCATTAAATGAATATTTACTTTTTATGCCTGTACAATTTATTATACGATTACTATTATCTTAAAGGAGAAATTATTATGAAATTTTATATAGGAACAGACCACGCAGGAGTGGATTTAAAAGATTGGACAGTGGAACTTTTAAGAGCAAAAGGACACGATGTTACAGACCTAGGTCCATACACAAAAGAGAGAGTGGATTACCCTGATTATGCACATAAAGTAGCTACTGCTGTTTTAGAAGATGAGGGAAGTCAAGGTATTTTAATATGTGGAAGTGGAATTGGTATGAGTATAACTGCAAATAAACATCACGGCATCCGTGCAGCCCTTTGCCATGATGCTTATACGGCAATGGTAGCACGAGGACACAATGATGCAAATATTCTCTGTTATGGTGAACGAATAGTTGGAAAAGGTGTTGCAGAGTCTATTGTAGATGCATGGCTTGCTAGCTCTTTTGAAGGTGGCCGTCATACAAATAGAGTTGCTAAAATAGAAATCGATTAAAGAACGCTTTTTATGTTTTGGCAATGGTCACTCTTAACCATACTCTCAATTCTTACAATATATCTCTTTGTAAAGATGTTTTATTTTAAAAGCATCACAAATAAAGAACAACGAAGTAATGATTTGATGAAATTAACACTGCAAGAAGCAGAAATTTTAATACGAAAGTATCAAATACAACTACAACGGGCGCTTGGAAATGTTGATATTTTAAGTGATGAGTTGACAAAACTAAGAAATGAGTTAAAAGTGCTTAAACAAAGAAACTCAAAACATAGACAAGAAGTTGATCGTCTTAATTCAAAAATAAAAGCATTAGAGGGTCGTATTGATGCTCTTTTATAAAGGATAGAAATGCTCCGTGCAGATGAAAGAAACATTATAGAAAATTCAATTAGAGACATTAAAGATTTTCCGAAAAAGGGAATTGTTTTTAAAGATATTACTACACTTTTAAATAACAAAGAGGCTTATGCAACTCTTATGAATCATCTCGCTTCTCGTTACAAATCGTACAATCTTGATTATATTGCAGGTATAGATGCTCGTGGATTTATATTTGGTGCAGCACTTGCACAGATGCTTGGTTTAGGATTTGTCCCTATTCGTAAAAAAGGAAAACTTCCATACACTACTTTTAGCGAAAAATATGCTTTGGAGTATGGGGAAGATGAAATTGAAGTGCATATTGATGCCTTTGGTGAGAAAAAGGGTGCAAGAGTTTTAGTCATAGATGATTTAATTGCAACTGGAGGCACGGCAAACGCAGCAGCAAAGCTTGTCAAGAAAACAGGTGCAGAGTGCGTAGAGTGCTGTTTTATCATAGCACTTAATTTTTTAGATGGTGTAAAAAAATTACAAGAGCAAACAGAAGTTTACTCAGTTATAGAGGTTAATTAATGTATATTCCTAGTAAATCAAAATTTGATCCTGATGAAAATGGACATTTTGGAATTTTTGGTGGTCGTTATGTTCCAGAAACACTTATGCCAGCCCTTTTAGAGCTTAAAAAAGAGTATGAAAAAATCCGTTTTGATAAAGATTTTTGGAGTGAAGTGCATTACTACCTTAAAGATTATGTAGGTCGCCCTTCTCCACTTTTTTATGCTGAAAATATCTCTAATGAACTTGGTGCAAAGGTTTACTTTAAACGAGAAGATTTAAACCATACTGGTGCGCATAAAGTAAATAATGTCATTGCACAAGGACTTATGGCAAAACGACTTGGCTTTAAAAAAGTCATAGCTGAAACAGGTGCAGGGCAACATGGCGTGGCAACTGCAACCATTGCTGCTCTACTTGGTTTAGAGTGTGAAATATTTATGGGTGCAAAAGATGTAGAGCGTCAAGAATTAAATGTTTTTCGTATGAAACTTCTTGGAGCAAAAGTAAACTCCGTTGAAAGTGGAAGCAGAACACTAAAAGATGCTATGAATGATGCCATCCGTCACTGGGTTACAAATGCACGAGATACTTTCTACATCATTGGAACAGTTGCAGGTCCACACCCCTACCCTATGATGGTAAGAGATTTTCAAGCAATCATTG
>JALSWC010000054.1 GCA_027060825.1 Sulfurimonas sp. | reverse complement strand
GAATCAAAGTCAAATACCGCAAGTTTTAGCATAAATTTTCTCTCTTTTGTATATAATGTCGAAATTATAGCGAAATAGGAATTTTTTTGTTTGATACACTGATAAACAAGTTAAAAAACGGTACATATATTACACTTGAAACAACCCCTGGACACTCTGCGACTTTCACGCCTACTATTGAAAAAATAGCATCACTTGGACTCAATGAACTGGTAGATGGATTCTCTACAACAGATAATCCTCTAGCAAAACTCAAGTTTAATGCCCTCTTTGGAGCAAAACTACTCCAAGAGAGATTTCATAAACCAGTCATTGCCACAATGAGTATGCGTGATAGAAATAAAATAGCACTCCAGTCTGACCTACTTGGTGCAAATGAGTTCGATATTCGCACTATTTTAGCACTTACTGGCGACCCAGCAACCATAAGCGACCAGCCAAACGCAAAGGGTGTTTTTGAAGCAGATTCATCTCTACTTTTAGACATCATCGCTGCCTTTAACTCTGGAATGGATTATGCAGCAAAACCTTTTGCCGATGCACCCAAGCATATCTACCCTTTTGCTGTAGTAAACTCTTATGCAAAAAATCCAAGAACACTCCAAAAGAAGATGCAAAAAAAGATAAAACATGGGGCAGTTGGCATTATAACCCAACCTGTTTATGATGTAGAAAATGCAAAACAACTTTTAGAGCTTAAAGAAGAAGCGAACAACGCTTGCTGTTCTGAAAATAAAAATGCAGAGCTTATTTTAGGAGTTTTTCCCATTACAAAACTGCGTACTGCACAGTTCTTAGCCTCTCATGTCCCTGGGATTAATGTGCCACCCTGTTGGATAGACAAACTCCGTAAAGCCAACCTTAAAGGGAGTGAAGAAGAGTACAAAGTAGGATTTGAACTAAGTAAAAAACTCTTTGAAGATTTAAAAGAACTCCACCCAAAAATCCATTTAATGACAGCAAACCAATTTAATATTGCAAAAAATATATTATCTTAGAAAAGAAGGAAAACAATGATAGATTTAAAACAACTCCAAAAAGATTTTGACGGTGTAAGTAAAAAACTCATGCGTAAAGGCGTTGATGCAAAACTCCTTGAAAAAGTAAAAATAAAATTTGAAGAGCTTAAAGAGGCAAAAGTACACTTTGAAACACTCCAAGCTTTACAAAATAGTATGAGTAAAGAGTTTGGTACTTACAAGCGAGAGGGCAAAGACATCTCAGAGCTTAAAGCAAAAGTAGATGAAAATAAAATTCGCATTACAGATGCCCTTGAGGTACAAAGAATCCGTCAAGAAGAGCTTGAAAAAATTGCCATGGCAATTCCAAATATTCCAGATGATGATGTTCCAGATGGAGAAGATGAGGAGTTTAATGTTGAACTCGGTCGTGTGCTTACTCCAAAAGAGTTTTCATTTACACCTAAAGAGCATTGGGAACTTGCAGAGCAAAATGGATGGATAGATTTTGAGAGAGGTGTCAAACTTGCAGGAAGCCGTTTTAGTGTTGCTTACGACATGGGAGCAAAACTTGAACGCGCACTCATTAACTTTATGCTCAATTACAATGCAAAAAAAGGCTACACAGAAGTAAGTGTACCCCATATTGTAAATAGAAAAGCCCTTGAAGGCACAGGACAACTTCCAAAATTTGAAGATGACCTCTACAAAATAGAAGGACAAGAGCTTTTTCTTATTCCTACGGCTGAAGTTCCTTTAACAAACCTTTTTCAAGATGAAATAATTCCAGCAGATAATCTTCCTATTAAAATGACAGGATACACATCATGCTATAGAAAAGAAGCAGGGGCAGCAGGACGAGATACTCGTGGTATTATCCGTCAGCATCAGTTTCATAAAGTAGAGCTTGTCTGCATTACAAAACCTGAGGAGAGTGAGGCAATATTTGAAGATATGGTAAACACTGCCTCTGAAATATTAACAGCACTTGAACTGCCTCATCGCCTAGTAAATTTATGTACGGGTGATTTAGGATTTGGTGCAGCACACACAACAGACATTGAAGTATGGCTACCAGGGCAAAATACCTACCGTGAAATATCTTCCATAAGTAGTACAAGAGATTTTCAAGCACGCCGTGCAAAAATACGCTACAAAAATGGCAAGAAAAA
>JALSWC010000053.1 GCA_027060825.1 Sulfurimonas sp. | reverse complement strand
TAAGCTCTGACTCTTCGCTAAATAAAACTGCATCACCATCAAATGCCACTCTTACTTGATTACCTAGTGAAGTCTGTATCACACTACTTGATGGAAGTATCTTTGCAGCAGCTACACCATTTTCAATAGCATGCATAACATCTTCATCATTTGCTGATAAAAACAAATCTACCTTAAAGGCTTTAAGATAGCTCGAAATATTTCGTCCACTTGTCCAACCAGAACGAACTATCTCTAAACCATAAGCATTGATTGCGTTTGTAATGCGAAGAGAGATAGAAGCATTGTTTTTGGAGAGGATGATTACCTCTACTTGTTTCTCATTCTTATCAAAGTGTTGGTTTATCCTCAAGAGATTTTCTATAAGTCGAAAACCTGTGCCTTTTTCTAAAAGTGTGTTTTCATTGTCTAGTTGGTATTTATAGTACTCTTTTAAGCCTTTTTGTTCAAATATCTCATTTTCAGTCTCAAGGTCAAAAAGGGCTCGTGAGCTTACTGCTACTACGAGTTTGTTTTTTAGGTCGTATGGCATTTTTACTCCATTTAAAGAGGATTGAGTTTTGGTTGCAACTCTCTTCTTAGTTCACTCTCTCTTTGGGATTCGTTTTCATCCTCTTCTAAAACTATATAGCTAAAAGTCAGATTTTCTCTTGCCCACTCTCTTGTAAGTTTGTTTAACTCTTTTGAGATAGTTGCACCAATACCATCTAAAGTTTTTTTGATGTAACTATCGTAAATGTAAAGACTAAACTGGTCACTTCCTCTCTGCCCTGAGTAGTGTTTTTTAATGCGATTACAAAGGCTACCATTTGGGCTTGAAGTAGCTTTACCTACATAAATGAGTTCATCTTTGTAGTAGTGGAAGTAGATACCTTTTTTGCAGGGAATGGTTTGAATATCATTAAATATATATTGTTTCATTTATATACCAGCTATTTACATCTATCTAGTGCAGTTTGATATATTTTGAAATCTTTTACATTTCTTGTAAAACCTTGTTTATAGAAAGTTTTTTTATTTTTTTCAAAATAAATTTTAAAACTATGAAGATATACAACTTTTTTCACTACCTCTTCATCAAAATATCTTGATGAAGTTATATTTTTGAGTTTAGATATAATGTCATCCTCTTTATCTTTAATTGTAAAGTCTATTTTTCCATAGTTTGCATTTTCTTTTAAAAATTGAAAGTACATTGCTGTAGGTGTGAAAATTGTTCTAGTAGGATACTTTAATGGACACTGAGATTTATGTTGAAATGCTTTGACTGTTTGAATATTATTCAATAAATCATTTAACTTGTGAAGACTTTTTGAATTATCATCTCTAGGTAGTAAATATTTATCGTCAAAATGATTACTAATTACAGCTTTATTCCAATTATCTATCAGATATTCATAACTATTTTCTTGTACCATAAACTGTTGAGGAACTTGAACATCTTGTTTTTTAAAGCATCCTGTAAATAAACAAATTGAAGCAATACAAGCAATACCAACTATTCCTATACTAAACTTAACTTTACCACTCATCTTATTTTCCTTCTATAAACTTTTTAAAGTTTTTCTTTATTTTTTTATTTTTTAGAGATTTAATAAATGTTTTTAAATCCTCATCAACACTAGAATTATTAATATATGTACATTCGCTAGGAGAATTTGAAGAGAGCCACTTATCGTATGAAATAGAACTCTTTTGAGTACATTTTTCCTTAATAAATATTTGATAACATTTCTCTGGACTAGGAATGTTTATATCATCATTCCTACATATAGGAGATATAGTTACTTTTTTAATAACTTTTTGCTTCTCTTGTTTAGCAATAGTTTTATCTACTTTTATAGATTTATTTTCTTGTTGTTTTACCTCTATCTTAATTTCACTTTTTGATTTATCATTATTTTTTAAAACTATAAAAGCCAATGATAAGAAAATAGTAATAATCCCTACAACAAATATATAAGGTAAATAATTTACTTTCTTTGTTATACATATAGTAATATCAGTAACCATCCTCTCTATTGAAGGATGCGGAAGTTTTTTATCTCTATATGTATATGTTAGTTCAAAGCCATCAATAATCTCATTTTTAGGTTTATCTCTTGAAAGATTATTATAATTAGTGCCTGATAATAATTTATTGACAAGTTTTTTTACTTCTTGTTCTTCAGCGTTTAGAACCTTGGATGATGAAATCCATTCTGGTTCAAGAGTGGCGTCGAAAGTGTCATCATCCCAGTAGTGTTTTATTATATATTTGCACATTATTTTACTTTATTAAAAAGATTGAATAAATTGAATCAATTGGAATTTCGATTTTACCATTATTATATAATTTAATTAGGCTATTCTTACTTATAGTGAAATAACCACTCATCTGTCCATCATCAGATATTAAATTGTGTTCTGTAACATTAATAGTATGAGAACCAAAAGAATAAGTTACAGTTTTTGAAAATTGCATAATATATCTATGATGTTTATTATCAAGCTGTGCTCCTTGTGAGTTCTTCCAATTATACAAATAGTTTCCATCTATATAAATCTTTAAATTATCATCGTTGGTGCTGAAGCCTAATCCATTGTTTTTATCTGCAATAAAATATATACTAGATGTTTTTATCCCATTTGTAAAGAGCGATTGGTATTTTTTATACAATTCATATTTTTTATCATAAATTGCTTGAGATTCACTATCAAGTTTAACAACTAGCTTAATCGGTAGTTCTGTTGCTGATTTATAAACAGTATTTAATGTGTTAATGAAATTACTAAGTTTATCATAATCATCAATCCTTTGAATAGAATCAGGAGAGTGTTTAAGCCTTTCTTCAAGAAAGGAATTAAATTTTACACTAATGATTTTTTGAATATCTATTTTTGTGCTTTCTCCATATTCATCATTCCAATTAATATCTATATACTCTATAGCAGCTTCAATATCATCTTTATTTTTTAAGCCATCTTTAAAATCATTTATTCTTGATTTTAATTTCAACTCTGCTAACTTGTCATTTAAACCAGCTAGCTGTTCTTGTGTAATAGTAACAGTAGAACCTAAATTAATCAATGTTTCAACAACACTTTCATCATCAGTTTCTGCTGAAGCATTTATAATAAGCTTTAATTTATCATGAAGTCTTTGTTCAATAAGAGCTGCTTCATCATATTCACTTAATTGATTTATATCTGCTAAGATAGTATCAATATCATCTTTATTTATTGTTTCGATTGACATTTTACTTATTAAGTCTATCGCTTGATCATAAACCTTTTTGTCTTGTTTTACAATAGTAAAATCTTGTTGAATCATTTGCTGTTTTACAGAAGAAACATCATATTTTCTAACTTGCATTGATATGTCTGTCAAGATTGTAAATTTCTTTTTTAAAGATGTAATTGATTTTAATTGAGCTATTTTTTTATCTATCTCTTTTCTAAATTTATCTTTTGTAGTCTCTTCCAAAAGTTTTACTTCATCGAAATGTTTTTTATCAACATCTTTGTAGGTAAAATAGTACCTTTGCATATCATCAAGAGCATCACTGTAATTATGAGATGTATATTCTATTTTTATATTTTTGTACAATAGATTTTCTGCTTCAGATATCTTGTATTTATTGTATCCAGCGACTGACAAGCCAAGTGTTACTATTACAGATAAAGAGATTAATACTTGTTTTGTTTTTCTTTTTAATAAAAGGCTATTTCTCTTACTTTCTACAACTTCTTGATGCTCCTCAGATAATGCTTCTATTATCTTTTTATATTCATCATAATAGTTAGTAAATTCTTTTAATTTATTTATTTGTTCTATTTGAGCTAAAATATTTTGAGCAATCTTTGCTTCTGCGTCTTCATAAACTTTTTTATATAAACCATCTTTATAAAATTTCAGATCATAAACACGAGGTTCAAGATAGATAATTAGTTCGTTTTTATTATCTTTTTCTAAAAGCTCTTGCGCCCTTGCTTCCCATGATGCAAAAGTATAATCCAATGCCATTTGAATAGGTAATGTGACATTATGATTCTTTTCTGATGAAAGAGGTATAATATCTACCGTTTTAAAATAGTTTAATAACTTATCTCTAATATCTTTAAGAGTAGGATTTTCTTCTATATATTTGATAGCTTCATCAACTTCATTATCTGCTAAATAATATGGGCTACTATCCCATTTTGTAACGGTAATAATTATAGGATTTGGTAATTCATTGTGCTCTTTATATTCTTCTTTGATTTTTTCTATAAAAGTATCAGTCTCTTTTTTCATATCTTTAAAGCGAGTTCCATTATCTTCTTCATATGGTAAAAAAACAAATATCCCTTCAGCCTCTTTTACATACTCAGTTAATTTATCCTTATAATCACTATCCTTATTGGAATGCCAATTTTCAACAAATTCACCAGCATAATCATCAATCTGAAAATCAACATTATATTTTTTTGTTTTATAATTAAAATAAAGTTCTTCATATGTTTTATTTGTTGCTCCCAAATTTCCTTTTTCATCTTTTTTTAAAGAATCAAAGTAATTAATAGTAGAAGCATCTGAAGTTGCTATTTCTGCTCTATTATTTAGATTATATAAATAAACTGTTTTTCCTGTTCCTTTTGCACCTATAAGTACAAAATTTAGCTTACCTTTTCTCTCGTATTTAGCATCCATTAAAATCTTCCTTTTCTTTTTTTAGTTTTGTTGTTATTTATTTTTCTTTCTCTTTGAGAGTTAGAAGTTTGTCTATTTTGAATTGCATGAATTATAAACGATTTAAACTGCCACAACAACCAAACTAATAATAAAGCAAGTAGTAGTATAATAATATTTCTAGTAGTCATAAATTTACTAGCAGATGTTACAACTCCATCTATAAAACCACTAGTACCACCAACTACAACATGTGAGACTAATGAACCAATCTCATGAGCAAAAGCTTCTATATTGCCACCAAATTTATCCAACTGCTCTTTAAAACCTACTGGATCAGAGAGAAACCAACCAAACATTAAACCAGCAACTGCACTTTTTGGATTTTTAATTGCTATTTGTGCTAACCCTTTTGTAATTTTAAATCCAAAAGAACCTGTCGCTTTCATAACACCAGCAAATTTATTTAGCATTTGTTCTTGTGAAAGCTTAGGAATATTTGGAAGTGATGGAAATTTTTTACCTACTTTTGTAATAAGTTTAGAATCTACTCTTAATGCTTTAGTTGTAATGATATTAGCACTTTTAAAAAATTTATCTCCACCTTTTGAGTATAGCCTCATAGCATCCATAGGATTTTTTATGCCCATCATTTTATTAGAAAATGGAGATTTATTTGCTATATCCTTTGCCAATCTCGTTACTTTATCTAATGGTGTTATTCTCTTCAAATTTATTTTACTAGCCATATTTTTAAGATGTTTTGAATTTGAAAATCCACCAAGTTGCTTTTGTAATTTACTAATTGGAATATTCTTCATAGCTTTCCTGAAATAACTTGCTTTAAAGACACCACTATTTGCTAAACTCACTAACAACAACATTAAAATAACACTTTTCATTTTATCTTTCCTCCTTAGGACATAACTCTTTTGCTTCTAAATTATTTGGTAATGCAAAATATAATGCACCTATTGTCATAGATGCTTGAAAAACTGAAAAGTTATTATCAGATATATCTAACCCTTTTTCAAATGATTTAATATTTGATTTACCTAACTTAGTAATAATTGTTTTTCTAGCCTTCATTGAATGATAAACACCTTTATTTATCAATCGTCTTGATGCTAATGCTAATCTTTTTGCATACATTTTAGCACCTTTTTTAGCAGCAAATTTTGCAGAATCTTTTGCTGCAAGAGCAGCCCATCCAGTTCCAAAAGTAAAAAAACCAGATACAAACAATCCTGCATCTATGACATTACTCATATTGTTGGCAAAATTTATTGTTTTTTCTTTTGTTGTAAATCTATGATCCTCTAATTCACTTATTCGCTTACCATAAAGATAGTGCAAAGATTTTTTAGCTTCATCAATTTTGTTTTCCAATAAGTAATCTAATACGGATGGACTCTCTTGCGAATAAGATGAAGTAGTTAAAATAAACTTATATTTTGGAGCAGACATACCACCTAAATCATCATCACTAGCTTTTACATATTGATTGTAATCCCATATTTTAACTACATCATCAAAGTATTTTATATTTTCTAGTTGTTTTAATACAATACTTGTTTCATATTTATCACTACCTAAATCATTAAGAAGATTAAAAAAAATATCTTTTTTATCTTTAGAAAAAGTATTGTAAATATTTGAAATATAAAATAAGGAAATTATATTTTTACTTTGTGATTCGCTATCTAATAACTCTTTATATAGATTAGGCTGTTCTCTTTTAAATCTTAAAATATCTTTTAGATTGTCTCCTCCAAAGAGATTTGCATAATTATCTTGAGACTTATCACTGCAAGGATCATCTGAGGTATACATATCACTTATAAAATCTTCTTTTATAAGTCCATCTAAGAGATTTTGAATATCATTGTAGTTAGGCTGTGAAACAATATATGGGTAAATGTTTTTCACTATAGATAGTGCCATTTCATTTTCATCCTCATTTGATGATGCATAATGAGCATAAGCAGTTGTGTAAATATTGATTATAAGTTTTTGAAATTGTTTCTGTTTTTCATAAAGATTAACACCATATGGTAAATTCATATCCTCTTTAGATGGATATAAAAAATAAGCAAATTCCACAGGATATTGTACTAGCTCTGTTAACTGTTTTGATGATAGATTTTTTTTCAGTGTAAAAAAGTTTTTTAGTAAATAATCAAATTTATAGCTATTTCCCAACGCAAAGGAAACAAATGCAAGAGCATCAATCTTATCTACGCTTATATTTTGTAACTCTTTGTAATATTTCATAAGTTGTTTATCATTTTTTGCATTTGCTGCTGCCAAAATAAAATACTGTAAATAATCAGAATCTCTTCTGATTCTATTTATACGATATGTATTTAATTCTTTTTTAAAGAGATAATTCATATTAGATAAAAATTTCTTATTTTCTGCATTATCTATTAATATTGTTTTCAATCTTTCATCTTTAACAATTAATTCTAAAATATTTTTATTTTTAAATAATGTAAAAAGAGGTTCTAAAATAGTAGGATTTTCATCAATCGCATCCATAAGTTCTATATTATTTGTATCTTTTAAAAATGCATAAATAGGTATAACTTTACAACCGTAAATATCTACTTTATTATTAATCCTAATAGTCCACATGCTGGTTAATGTAGGATATTTACCATATTCCTGAATGCAATTTGAAGCATACATATTTACAATAAATAGACTAACTATAATTACAAATTTCATTTAATATCCTCGTATAATTTTATAATTATACACAAAGTTTTTTACCTCCCCCCTAAAAACAAGAGCAATTATAAAATTTGTATATATCCGAAGCATAAAACCTCAAAAAAGCCAACCAGTCCCCTCATTTGAGAGTCACATCATCTAAATTACTAGGCTAAATTATTGGCTTTTTTCAACTATTTTATGTTTTCAATCGCA
>JALSWC010000052.1 GCA_027060825.1 Sulfurimonas sp. | reverse complement strand
TTTGGTGGGCAGTCATCTCCTCGTGCATGTTATGCAAAAGACAGAACAGGGCTAACACTTCTTCAAACAGTTTACGAACAAGCATTCCGTGCAGGCGTAAAGTTTTGGGATGAGTGGTATGCTGCTGATATTATCTACAAAGATGGAAAAGTTTCAGGTGTTGTTGCATTTAATATTCGTGATATGCAAATGGCTATTTTCAATGCTAAAAGTGTAATGTTCGCAACTGGTGGTTATGCTCGTGCGTATAAAATCAACTCAAATGCTCATGCAAATACAGGTGATGGTTTAAGTATAGTAGCGCGTCATGGTCTTCCTTTAGAAGATATGGAGTTTGTACAGTTTCATCCATCAGGTCTCTCTGGAAATGGTGTTTTAATTTCTGAAGCTGCTCGTGGTGAAGGTGGACGACTTTTCAACTCTAAAGGTGAGCGTTTTATGGAAAAATATGCACCAAATGCACTTGAATTAGCTTCTCGTGATGTTGTTGCTCGTGCTATTTTAAATGAAATTAGAGAGGGTCGTGGTGTCGGTCCAAGAAAAGATGCTGTTTTCTTAGATGTAACACACCTTGGAAAAGAGTTAATTATGTCAAGACTCCCTGAACTCCGTGAACTTGCTATCACTTTCTTAGGTCTGGATATGATTAAAGAGCCTATCTTAATTTCTGCTACAGCACACTACTCTATGGGTGGTATTCCAGTTGACATTGATGGTCATGCTCGTAAAAATAACAGTGAACTTATAGAAGGTTTTTATGCTGCTGGTGAATGTTCATGTGTATCAGTGCATGGTGCAAACCGTTTAGGTGCAAACTCTGTACTTGAAGCACTTCTTTTTGGTCGTTTTGTGGGTAAAACCATGGTAAAAGACATTGATACTATTGAATTACGCCCAGCAAATGAAGAAGATGCACAAACTGCATTGAATGAAATTGACTTTTTACTCAATAACAATGGAGATGAAAGCATTCCAGCTCTTCGTGAAGAGTTACAACAATGTATGACTGCAAACGCAGGTGCATTTAGAACAAAAGAGACACTACAAATTGCTATTGACACTATAAAAGAACTTCGAGTAAGATTTAACAATGTTCGAGTAAAAGACAAATCAAAAGTATTTAATACAGAGTTACAAGAAGCTATTGAATTTGGTCATATGCTTGACTATTCACTCTTTATTGTTGATAGTGCTATTGCTAGAAATGAGAGCCGTGGTGCTCACTATAGAGAAGACTTTCAAAAACGAGATGATGAAAACTTCTTGCAACACACAATGGCGTATATGGACAATGAAGGCAATATTAAACTTGACTACATGGATGTTGTTCTTGGCAAACATGAACTACAAGAAAGACATTACTAAGGATAACTTATGAGTACAGAACATAAAATAACTACACAACAAGTAAACTTCAAAGTATTTCGTTTTAATGCAGATGAAGATTACCTTCCATATTATGAAGACTATAATATGGAAGTTACATCTGAAGAAGTTGTACTTGATATATTAAATAGAATTAAATGGGATCATGATGGAAGTTTTTCATATAGAAGATCTTGTCGTCATGGCATCTGTGGTGCTTGTGCCATTAAAGTGAATGGACGCTCAACTCTTGCATGTAAAGAGAGTATGAATGATATGGTGGATCTTTTTGGAAGTGAACTTGTTATTGAACCTCTTAGCAAGAAAAGAGCTATTAAAGATATGATAATTGACAAAGCTGACTTTTGGGAAAAACATGCTGCTGTTACACCATATTTAGTTGCTGACATTGATGAAACTCCAGAATCAGAAAATCTTGTATCTCCTGAAGATGCTGACAAACTTGATGAAGCAGACCTTTGTATTCAATGTGGTGCTTGTCACTATGCTTGTCCTGTAGTTGCAATCAATGAAGACTTTTTTGGACCTGCTGCGTTTGCTGCAGCATACCGTTTTGGTGCGGATGTTCGTGATAGTGCAGACTCAAGACTTGCTGATGTCAATGAAGAAAAACAGGGTGTTTGGGATTGTGTAAAATGTTTTGAATGTGCTGAAGCATGTCCAAAAGATATTAATCCTATCGCTAAAATTACTAAACTTCACCAAATGGCTTTCCAAGAAGGCATTGCTAAAAATAATGTTGCAGTGCGTCATGCGGTTG
>JALSWC010000051.1 GCA_027060825.1 Sulfurimonas sp. | reverse complement strand
TTTAAAAGGAATACTATCTTTGAGATTTAACAGTGATTTAATCGTTATTTTTGAAATTTTAACAGGCTCTTTTTCAAAAATATTTAATACGATACGATTTTTTTGTACTTTAGGTGTTATTGATGTATGGTAGTAGCCTTTAGATTTGTAAAAATCTTTTAAAGTCTCAATGGCTATGGGAATTATTTTTGGATTGAGTGTTGGAGCCTTTTTATAAAATTCATAGGGGTAGGGCTTGTATAAGTCAAGAACTTCATAGAGCTTTCTATCGTTAAAGTGTTTGTTGTTATGAAAAATAAGGGGAAGACTCTTTGCGTAAACAACTGTGCTTATCAAAAAGAAAAATAGGACTAATGACATTTTCATTATAGGAGTATATCATACTGAAGATAATAAATTGGTGGAGCTGTGGAGAATCGAACTCCAGTCCGAAACCTAGCTACTCCCAACGTCTACATGCTTAGAAAGGTTGTTTTATCTTATCTTGCTTCACACAACCTGCAAAGCTACGCAAGACCAGCCTCTAAGGATTCATTTTAAGTGGAGACACACTTAAAATATATCTAAATGAAGGGTTATACTTCGAAATCCTGCTTATTTAGAATCTGCAGGTGAAGCAGCCCGCCTCTTGCGAGGGGATAAAACTTAAGCTACTGCTAAAGCTGGGCGATAATTTGTATTGTTTGCGTTTAAGCAATTGTGAGCCGTGTAACGGAATTGCTCAGTCCGGCATGCAGTTGGGAGCTACTAAATCCCGTCGAAACCAGGTCAGCCCCAAAATGTTTATACAAATATTAGGTTTATTATATCAAAAATATGGTTTATAGTGTAAATAATCAAATGAAAATGATATAAAAGGTGGTGGCCAATCTCGGAATCGAACCAAGGACACACTGATTTTCAGTCAGTTGCTCTACCGACTGAGCTAATTGGCCACGGTAATTTTGTAAGTATAAAACAAGTAATATCTTTAAAAGGTGGTGGCCAATCTCGGAATCGAACCAAGGACACACTGATTTTCAGTCAGTTGCTCTACCGACTGAGCTAATTGGCCATCTTTTAAAGAGCGAAATTATAGCTCATGGGGACTGAAAGTTAGCTTATAGTAAAAAAGATTTATTTTAAAGGAATTGACCACTTTGCATAGTATGCAATGAGCCTAAGCGCGAGTGCTGCAAAAAAGAGTATAGAAATATTTGTATAAGAGCTTACATGTAAAGTATTCAAAGCATATAAAATAATGGCGATTAATATGGAAATAGTTCCATAAAAGCCTGTTTTTAAGACAAATGGAACTTCATTTATTATGACATCTCTGACAATTCCCCCTCCTACTGCGGTAAGAAAAGCCATAGCTATTATGCCTGTAATATTGAAATTATTCTCTATTGCTATAAGGGCACCGGAGATGCTAAAAGAGACTAAGCCGATAGAGTCACTTAAAATAAATAAAGCTTTATTTTCAAGGGAGTTTCTTTGATGAAATTTGAATAAGATAAGTAGCAAAAGAACAGATATAACTATAAGAGCTGGATAATTATGAGAAAATGTAAAAGGAATTTTATTTAGGGTTACATCTCTCATTATCCCACCACCCAAAGCTGTTAAAAATGTAGCGATTAAGATGCCGAGTAGATCAAGTTTGTTTTTTACACCAACAAAAAAACCACTCATAGAAAATGCAATGATTCCTATATATTCCGCTATTTCAAACAAAGTCTTAGTCCATCAACAATGGTAGTTTTTTCAAGTTCTTTTATTTTTTTCTCTAGTGTGTCTACTGTATCATCTTCAGATATTTCTAATGATTTTTGTAAAATTATTTTTCCATTATCATAGTGTTCATTGACTTCATGAATAGTTACGCCACTTATTTTTTCATAGTTTTGAATAACAGCCTCATGTACAAATCTGCCATACATTCCGGCTCCACCGTATTTTGGCAATAATGATGGATGAGAGTTTATAATTTTAAAGTTAGATGTAAGAGCAGCAGGCAGTTTTTTCATATATCCGGCTAAAAATATGTATTCACAGTTATGCTTATTAAGTTGTTTATAGAGGGCTTCATCTGGATTTTTATATGTTTTTGCATTTATAAGTTCGCAATTGAGACCGTATTTCTTCGCTTTTTGCAATACTTTTGCCTG
>JALSWC010000050.1 GCA_027060825.1 Sulfurimonas sp. | reverse complement strand
ATTGGAAATGTTTGGGTATTTATTGGCGTAGCGATGTTTAGTATTTTTATACTTGGCTTTTTTATAGATTTTATAGAGATAAGCTTTATTATTGTTCCCATTTTAGTTCCTGTTATGTCTGCGTTTGGCATTGACCCTATTTGGTTTGGTGTGCTTATAGCTATGAATTTACAAGCTTCATTTTTAACGCCACCTTTTGGACTTTCGCTCTTTTTTCTCAAAGGTGCAGCTGGAAATAGTGTCTCAACTATGGATATTTACAAGGGTATTATTCCCTTTATATTGTTACAACTTTTAGGTTTAGGAGTTGTTGTTCTATTTCCAGATTTAGTATTTGCATTTTTATAGGAGGAAGTGATGGAAAATATACTCTATGCCCCATGGCGTGATGAATATGTAACAGATGAAAAGAGAGAGGGGTGTGTTTTTTGTTACATATCTTCACATGCCGATGAAGATGAAAAACTTCATGTTTTATATAGAGCCAAAAATTGTTTTATAGTGATGAATAAATACCCATACACCCCAGGGCATTTTATGATTATTCCAAATATGCATACCGATAAGCTTGAAGAGCTTCCTGCTGAGACTTGGTTGGAGATGTCAGCACTTGCACAAAAATGTGTACGCCTTTTAAAGGAGGGATTTGGTGCGAAGGGTGTTAATATTGGCATGAATCTTGGAGCATCTGCAGGGGCTGGAATTGCAGAACATATTCATATGCATCTGGTTCCTCGTTGGCAGAGAGATACAAATTTTATTACTTCTGTAGCTCAAACACGCGTATATTCAACAGATTTTGAAAAAATATATGAAAAACTTAAAAGTTTAATTCCTAAATATATATAAATTTACTAGAATTGATGTATACTAAAAGAAAATAAAGGATATGAAAATGACAGATGCTGTTATAAAAGAATTGGCTGTGAGAAAAGCTGAAATTGAAAAAGAGTTAGAATTGCTTTTTAAAGCAAATATGAAAATTACTGATTGGGATGTTCCTGAGGGTGATGATAGTGAAGCAGCAGATATTATCTTAAATATTATGGATAAAAAGCTTCAAGAACTTCGTGCCGCAGCAAAAGCTGGAAAATATAAAAATTATTAAAATAAAGGATAAAATATGAGTGCACATAAACATAGAGAACATTTACAAAGAATTAAAGAGGCTGTTACTAAATCAGAGAAGTTGGATGAAAATCAAAAAAGTGATAGTGTAAAACGCATAGAAGAGTGGGTTGAAGAAGATAAAGCGTTTGGTTTACTTAAAGAAGAGTTACTTAATATTAGTGAATATTTTGAAGTGCTTTTTGCTGAAATAGGTCTTACAAAATAGATATGCAAAGAGTTGTTGATTCTCTGCGAAAAAAAGGAAAACTCTTTAAAAAGATGCAAGAGATTGCTCCTAAAGAGTTGGGAATCAGAAATAAGATAAAAATTTATAAAGCGACAGATACTTATGGCTATTTTTGGGCTATCTTTGCAGTGAGTCAAAAGAGTCGTATTTTGATGAAAGATGTGCATAAATTTGAAGAGATATATGCAAAACTTACGCTCTATTGTGAACATAATTTTAAACATAAAATCATTTTTATAGATGCACCGCTTTGTTCTAAAGCTCAAAAAGCCTTTAAAGAAGCTCTCTGGAAAATTCAGTAATGCTTCTTTGTGATATTGGCAATACTTCGTACCACTTTCTTGATGATAAAAATACATTTAAAGAGAGTGTCACTACATTTCATCCGACATCCATTACACAAAAAGTATATTTTATTTCAGTAAACAAAATAGTGAGTGAAAAACTTGCTTCTTTAGAAAATTGGATTGATTTAAGTTCATTTATAAATAAAAAGAACTATTATGAGACTATGGGCATCGATAGAGTTGTTGCTACTATGGCAGTAGAAAATGGTGTGATTGTTGATGCAGGAAGTGCAATTACTGTTGATGTGGTGAAAAATGGAGTTTTTTGTGGTGGATTTATTTATGCTGGCGTAAAGGCAATGCAAAAAACTTATGCAAATATCTCTCCTGCTCTTGCATATTCATTTAACTTTGAGTGTGACTTAGATATAATGCCGAAAAATTCACAAGATGCTATAAGTTATGGATATTTAAAAACACTTTATCTTGAAGTTATATCCCATAATCTAC
>JALSWC010000049.1 GCA_027060825.1 Sulfurimonas sp. | reverse complement strand
TCTTTACAAAATATTGAAAACAAAGAAAAAGGCGAAGAAGAAGAGATGCATGTTCTTAAAATGAAAGATAGCTGTGAATCAGTACAGAAGGAAGAAACAGGTGAATAAAACATACCAAAAAAAACATGAACTTTGGCTCTCTACTCTTTTTGCATCATTTGCAATTAATGATGAAGCAATAAAATCACGCCTTTATGATTTCTCTCAAATTGCTTTTCGTCATATGAAATGGCTTGGTGAACAAACCCTTGAAAAGGGTGAGAATTATAACTATGACAGAAGTAAGCCACTCCTTAAACGCAACACCGTTTTTAAAATACTTGAAGCCTTACAAGAAGAGATAAAAGCATTGCAACCATTTTATCCAGAAAATGTTTTAGGTACGCGTATAAAAACGGATGACATTTATCTTTTAGAGTATCTTGATGAACTACTTACAAAAGAGGAAAATAACAAAGAAATTACTGCGTTTAATATGAAACGAAAATGGGAAGATAGAGAACTTGAACAGTCTCAAATAGATGCACTTACACTCTTTTTATTTGACGAATCTTACAAAGAGTATGAGCTTATTCTTATTTATGCCTATATGCAGGCACGCACAAACAATATTCTTCAATTTAATGTCTTTCAAGATTTAGTAGATGAATCACACTTTCACCTTAAATCGTTTGGAAATATGATGGCAAAACTCGGTATTTTAGCACTGCCTCGTGAACTTCATGAGATGACCTATATCGTCAAAGATTTAGATAAATTTCTTGTAGATGGCATTGCAGAGGAAGAGGCTGCAAAAGTACTGTGTAAAGAGCTTAGTGATGCAATTACAGATGAAAAACTCTCAAAATTTTTCGACTTTATTAACTATCAAGAAAATTACCACATTGAACTTATGAAGAAGCTTTTGTAACGCTTCTTCTATATTTTTCATACAAAGAATAGACAACTATTCCTATTGCAATCCCAATACTATCTGCCACTACATCAAGAAGTGAAAATTCTCGCGCTGGAATAAATGACTGTACAATCTCTATTTGCATACCAAAAGCAAGTAATAATATAATCTTCATCCAAACACTTAAATGCTTATATGCAAGTGAGAGTAAAATATAGAGTGTCATAAAAGCAATAAAATGGTTCGCTTTGTCCCAAGTATGCTCAATCACTTTTATCTCTCGTGTTGTTGTTGCAAGATACTCAATGCTTCCTAAGCAGATGTAGAACATTGTTTTAAATATTTTATCCATTTTTTATAACCCTATTTATTTGATTTGTTACTTTTGAATCCCACAAAAGCTCTTTATGACTTAATCCTTCAAATTCACTATAAAATACAAGATTTTTTACTGATTTTTTAAGATTTTGAGCATTTTTTAGTGGTATTGTCTCGTCATCTCTGCTTACAAAGAGATATGTTTTTACTTTCACATCTTCTATATACTCATCGGTAGGAAATTTATAACGCAATAGCTTTTTAAAAAAATGAAGTTTTGGATACTTCGCTATTGAGAGTGATGTTATTGAATCAAATGCTCCTACTAAAAAAAGTGCTTTTACAGAGTGCTGTTTTGCCACAAATGTAGCAACATTTGAGCCTAGTGAAAAACCTAAAAGATAAAAATTGCCATAATGTTTTTGCACAAGTTGTGCGATTTTCAAACCATCTTCTAAAATGTTTTTTTCATTTGCCACACCACCACTTTTTCCATAACCACGATAATTAAAGGCAATAACACGGACATCTCTATAAACTTCTGAAAGTTTATTCATTAATGCTACAGCATCATGGGAACGACCAACAAAAACAAGAAGTGTTGTAACTGCATTTTCAGGCTCATACACAGCTCCCTCAAGCTCTACACCATCATTAGTTTTTATACTTAAAAACCCACATTTATCACAAAGTTGTCGTTCTTTTATGTAAGTGGGAGAAAATATCATAAAATATTGCCATTGATAAAACGCAACAAAGAGAATCAAAAATGTAAATATAAAAAAAGCTACATATATCATTGTTCACATTCAAATAAGTTTTTTTGCTACAAGTTGATTCACAACTTTTGGATTTGCTTTACCACCTGTTGCTTTTAATACTTGTCCAACAAAGAAACCTAGAAGTTTTGTATTGCCTGCTCTAAATTTTTCTACATTATCAG
>JALSWC010000048.1 GCA_027060825.1 Sulfurimonas sp. | reverse complement strand
TCCATGAGGCTGTTTAGGCTCCCAAGTGACAAAATAGTATTCACATTTTCTACAATTAATTCTTTTCATGATTTATTTTAACATTATTAGGTAAAATTAGAAACTTAAAAATAATTTTTATAGGATAAATATGAACAATAAAATTTTCATGATGATTGAGCTACAAAATAGACTTAATGATGCAACAAATGGTAACGAGTGGACAAAAGGTATTACTAAAAATGGTAAGAAGATTGATTGGCGTCGTTGTATTTATATGGAGTGTGCAGAGATGGTCGATAGCTTTCCTTGGAAGCACTGGAAAGCAATTACAGCAGAGCCAGATTGGCAAAATCACCAAATAGAAGTTGTTGATGTTTGGCACTTTATTATGAGTTTGGCTATTGAGGAGTATGCAAAAAATGAGAGAGGTTCGATAGAAGATATTGCCATACAAATTTCTAACTCTGATGCTCTTGCTAAAATTGAAACAGCAGAAGAGTCATTTGCTCCCATGGATGATGTTTTAGAAAAGGTGGAGAATCTTATACGAGTGGCTATTTCTAAAGAGGTAGTTGATTTAGATACTCTTTTTAGTGATTTCTTTGATTTAGTTGCTATGAGTGGATTAAATCTTGATTCTCTTTATAGACTCTATGTTGGAAAAAATATTTTAAACCAATTCCGTCAAGATAATGGTTATAAAGAGGGTACATATATTAAAGTATGGAATGGCAAAGAAGATAATGTCGTGATGAAATCTATTTGGGAAACAAATGGTGATGTGAGTCCTGAATTTTTATATGAAGAGTTGTCAAAAGTTTATGGAACTCTTGTTTAGAAGTTTTATATGCAAGATACTCTCACAATAGAAAATCTCTCTTTTGGCTACTCTAAAGAGAAGTTACTTTTTAAAAATTTTTCTTTGCGTTTAAAAAAAGGGGAGTTAAAAGCAATAGTAGGAGAGAGTGGTGCTGGTAAAAGTACTCTCTTTGAAGTGATTTTAGGAAATTTAAAACCTTTTGGTGGCACTGTTAAACGAGGTGCTGTTTCTCAAATTTTTCAAGACCCATACAGCTCTTTTCATCCAAGCTATACACTCCTAAATCAAATATCGGATGTAGCATCATTAGATAGGCTTGATGAGCATTTAAAAGAGATTCATTTAGAAAAGGAACTTTTATATAAACTTCCTCATGAACTCTCAGGAGGGCAACTCCAGCGTGCTTCAATTTTGCGTGCTATGCTTATGGATCCTGAGATATTATTACTTGATGAACCAACATCGGCACTCGATAATGTTATTCAATTAGAGGTAATGCAGATGTTGATAAAGAAGCTTGACTCCATGGCAATGTTACTTATAACACATGATATGGAGTTAGCTTCTTGGTGTGCAGATGAGGTTATAACTATTTAAGAATATAATCTTTTAAAGAGTATAACAGCAAGAAGTGTCGCTGTGATACTGAGTGTTACATTTAAAAATATATTGATTCCAAAACTAGTAAACTCACCATCTTGAAGCATATTTACATTTTCTAAAGAAAATGTTGAAAATGTTGTTAATGCACCTAAGAATCCTGTGACTACTAAAGCTTTATATTCTGGCTGAACATTTTGAGCAAAGAACATGGCAGCTAAGCCAATTATGAAACTTCCAAGGACATTGACACTGAGTGTTCCTAAAGGAAAGAGTGAACCTGAAAATTTTTGTACACCAGTAGCTATTAAAAATCTTGAGATTGCACCAAAAAAACCACCTGCGCCAACGAAAAGTATAAGTGTTAAATTCATTGTTTCTCTTCTTATTTATTAAAATTTTCGTGTTTGTATTTTATGACTTCTGTATCTACTAATGTCATTAAGCCATTTTCCATCATAGGGTCAATATGCTCTATAAAGCGTTCTATTTTTTCTGTATCGTCTATGATTTCAATAACAAGAGGAAGTTCTTGTGCTAAAGTCCATACTTTAAAGCTATGTACCTCTGAAAAAGCACCAATACCTGCAACCGCTTTAAGAACAGTTGCTCCTGCTAATCCTTCTTTTTTTACCTCTTTTAAAATCTCTTCCCAAAGAGTTTCACCATTGTATTTATCTAAAGTATCTATGTAGATACGAAGAATTTTCTTTTCTCCTAAATATCGTTCCATTATATTTCTCCTTTAAGTTCTTT
>JALSWC010000047.1 GCA_027060825.1 Sulfurimonas sp. | reverse complement strand
TAGAAGCACTCTATAAAGCTGCTTATATAAATAAAAAATATGCTAAAGATGCAAATAAAAGCTTAGAGGCTTTAGAACATTTGATGCTACCTGAGCGAGAGCTTTATCATCAAACTATACCAAATCACAAACCAAAACAAAAAGGCTTACTAGAAGATTATGCTTTCTTTATTGGCGCACTTATAGCATCTTATGAAAGCAATTATAATGAACAGCGACTTGCAGAAGCCGAGTATCTTTTAAGTCAAGCCAAAGAGAAGTTTTATAGAGATGGTGTATGGTACTTGAGTGAAGATTTAAGAGTAAAAGCAGACTTGAATGACAAATACTACACCTCTGCACTTTCAAAAATGATAGAGAACATTATAAAACTTTCTGCTTTAAAAGAGTCATTTCGCTATGAAAAACTTGCACACAAGAGCATAAAAGCAAATGAAGCAACATTAAAGAGAAAACTTGTTAAAGTTCCAGCACTTGCAGATGATTATCTGATGCAAAAAAGAGGGATATTTGTACTTAAAAGTAACAAAAAAAACCTTGTAAACAATATGAAAAAAATCAGAGAAGTACACTACCCTTATCTTATGACATTGCGAGAGGATTATAATGACTATTTGGTCTGTACTCTTAGAAAATGTTTTATAAAGAGTACAAATCTAAACACAGTCATTCAAGTAGTAAAATAGTAGTCTTATTTTAAGACAACCCACATATGTGAAAACCAGTACCATTTCCCTCTCGCTGCCCATGCAGTACAGGTGTAGTGGTCACGAGGATATTGCAACAATACTTTTGATTGCATTTGTACTTCTGTATCTGATAACCATTTCATATTTATCTTTTCACCATTTGAGGTAAAGCACTGCAAATCTTTGTATTTTTTCTCAAGTTTTATTCTGAAGATAGGAGGATTGTTCTTCTTTGTTACCATAGTGTCTTCAGTAGAAGTAGATTTAACAGCCAAAGGCAGAGTATGCAACTTTAATATAAAACTCTGCATCTTGCCAAAGTTTCCAGACATTGGAAATCGTGTAAGGGCAAGAAGATTACTTCTTTGTGAAACAGGACCTGAATTTTGAGCGATGCCAACATAACCAAGTTTTTTAAGAATTTTCATCAAACGAATATCAAACTCTCCAAAGGGATATGCAAGCATTTTTGGATTTGTGCAGAGATATGCCCCTATCTCTTTTTGCAATTTTTTTTCGCATTTCACTATCTCTTTTGTTACATCTTTTTTGTACTCAGTAGGTTTATCTTTATCTATGCGAACAAGGTACTCATGAGAATATGTATGATTGGCAAATTCCGTTCCATTTTTCCCCATTTCACGCATCTCATTCCATGTCATATAGCGTTTTGAGTGATGGATAATAGGCATCGAATTGACAAATATTGTTGCTGGAAAATGATACTTTTTCAAAACTGGATAGGCATTTGTATAAACAGTTCTGTAAGCATCATCCATGGTAATGACTACTGCTTTTTGTGGTAATGGTTTTTTATGGATTAAATCTTCTACTACCAAAGAAAGAGGTACAACATTGTAATGATTGTTATGCAGATAAGCCATCTGCTTTTTAAATAAATCCATCTTGATATTCGTTGAAGGATAACGAGATTCTCCAAAACGGTGATACTGTAAAATAATAGCATGACCCTCTGGTTTTACCTCTGCAAATACAACTGTATTAAATATACTCAATACCACTACTAATAAAAAAAGTTTTTTTATCATCTTAGTCTCCCCAATTCAATTTTTCTTTTAAAACATCAAAATAGTTAAACTCATCTCTATGTATAAGTTTTACTTTTTTCTTTGCTAATTGTATATGTATGCTCTCGCCTTTTGCAAGTTCATGTTTATCTTGTCCATCTATGATGACAAGTGCCTTATCTTTTGGTGTTTTCATCTCTATAGAAAATTCTCCGGGTAAGACAACAGGTCTTTGTGTCAAAGAGTGAGGACAAATGGGCGTAAGTGCAAAAACATTTGTTAAAGGAAACAAAACAGGACCACCAGCTGAGAGATTATAAGCCGTAGAACCTGTAGGCGTAGAGACAATAATGCCATCACCATAGTAGGTATTAAACGATTTAGAATCAACAAGTGTCTCTACATGAATCATATTTGAAACAGAAGGACGGGTTAATACAATGTCATTAAAAGCATAAATAGAAA
>JALSWC010000046.1 GCA_027060825.1 Sulfurimonas sp. | reverse complement strand
TGTGTTCCTGTTTGTCCAAGTGGTGCATTAGATGAAGCTAGTGTCACAAAAAATGGAAAACTTGATATAAATAGTGCTGAGATGGGTCTTGCTGTAATTGATGAAAATAGCTGTATAGCTTTTTGGGGTATTCAATGTGATGCGTGTTATAGAGCATGTCCTATTATGGGACAAGCTATAACAATAGAGTATGATCAAAACAAAAGAACTGGAAAACATGCATATTTAAAACCGGTAGTTCATGCTGATGCATGTACTGGTTGTGGAATGTGTGAACATGCCTGTGTAACAGAAAAGGCGTCTATATTTGTTTTACCTCGTGAAATAGCGATGGGTAAAGCAGGTAGTCATTACATCAGAGGATGGGACAAAAAAGATGAAGCGCGTTTAAAGGATGCACATGCAATCCATACAACAACAGAAGTTAGCAAGAAAAAAGCAGTAGATAAACTCAATGCTGGATTAGAAGGCTTATTAGATGAGTAAAATATGGAACAACTATAGATATCTTATTCTTAGAAGATTTGTACAAATTGGAATTTTAGTACTCTTTTTTGGTGCAAATGCTTGGGGTTGGAAGATCTTAGAAGGAAATCTTAGTTCATCTATACTTTTTGGCGTTATTCCAATGAGTGATCCTTATGCTGTGTTGCAAATGGTCGTGGCTGGTGCGGTAATAGCATCAGACCTACTTATAGGTGTTGGTGTTGTTGCACTCTTTTACTTTCTTATTGGAGGTAGAGCATTTTGTTCTTGGGTTTGTCCTATAAATATGGTGACAGACAGTGCAAATTACCTAAGAAGAGTTTTCGATATAGATAGAGCACAGTTACAAAAAAGTCCAATAAGTAGAAATACTCGATATTGGATTTTGGGACTGAGTTTGATTGTATCTGCTTTTATGGGCATCGCTGCGTTTGAGTTTGTCTCACCAATTTCAATGCTCCATCGTGGTATTGTTTTTGGTATGGGATTTGGCTGGGCTGCAATAGGTATGATATTTCTTTTTGATTTGTTCGTATTAAAAAATGGATGGTGTGGTCATATTTGTCCACTTGGTGGATTTTATTCACTTCTAGGAAAGTTTAGTTTTATTAGAGTACATCACATAGAAGAAAACTGTACTCTTTGTATGAAATGTAAAGTAGTTTGTCCTGAAAAGCAGGTGCTTCACATGATAGGTAAAGAGTCACTTCCTGTACTTTCAGGTGAGTGTACAAATTGTGCAAGATGTATAGAAGTATGTGATGATGATGCTTTAAGATTCTCAATAAGAGATTTGATTCAAAATAAGAAAACGGGAGAGTAAAATGAAAATTTTAACAAAAATTACAATAGGTTTAGCAACAGCAAGTCTGTTGTTGGTAGGCTGTAGTAGTACAAATACACAAACAAGTGCAAAAGCTCAAAAGAGTGTATTGGTAAAACCAACAGCAAAAACGAATGCTATGGGAATGGGATACATTAAAGATGTTGATCTTTTAAATGACGATGCTGTTCCACCTGTGGTTGTTTATCATTCGGCACCTCCAGGGGCAGCAAAAAGATTTAAGCGTGCATATCAAGATGCACCACCAATGATTCCACATAGTGTAGAGGGATTATTACCAATTACAAAAAACAACAATGCATGTCTTGGATGTCATATGCCGGATGTTGCAAAAGCTATGGGTGCAACACCAATTCCAATTTCACACTTTACAAACTTTAGACCAAAAACTGAAATTGAAGGTACTGAAATTATCAAAAATGGTCATGTAATTAAGAACAGTTCATCTGTAACATTAAAAAATGTTTCCATAATAGTAAATAAAAAAGAAAACAAAATATATCCAGGTAGATTTAATTGTACACAATGTCATGCTCCACAAGCAACAAATAAGCTTGTTGATCAAAATCATTTTAAACCAGAATTTGTCAAAAAGAATGGTGCTTATAAATCATCTTGGACACAAGATGAGTGGCTACAATCTATTGAAATATTTCACAAGTAAAGTGGAACTGTGAAGAGAAGAGAGCTATTTGGCTTTCTTTCTTCCTCTGTTAAAGAGGCAGGAAGAGAGAAAAAAGAAGAAGTTGTGGTTTTAAGACCTCCATATTATAATGATATTAATGCTTTTGCCACAGAGTGTCAAAATTGTGAAGGACAATGTGTCTCTTTATGTCAAGAACAGATAATAAAAATAGGTGA
>JALSWC010000045.1 GCA_027060825.1 Sulfurimonas sp. | reverse complement strand
AAGAGATATGGCGTTTATAGCTTTTTGTAATCATCCCATTTTCATGCTCGATGCTCTCTTCACTTGAGATATTTGGCAGAGGTTTATAGTTGCGTTTGATAAGGAGTGAGTAAGGCATACGAGGAGGGTTTTGCAGCATTTTTTGCAATGTTGTACTTGAAAAAAATTCATTACCATAGCCAAATCGTTCTCCAAGTGTGATGCTTACATCCTCTTCATCCAAAAATTTTGTTGCTTCTAAAAGTATGCTCGGAGTATCATCATCACAAATCAAAAAAGTATAATCTTTTGTTAAAAAGTTCTCTAAATCTATAAAGCTTTTTCCATGTAGCGTTACAATGCCAGTTTTGACAAGACTCACCCCTTCATATGCCAACATATAGTTTAAACTTGAGATGTTATCTACTATTTTAAAGGGGATATTTTGCTTTTTAAGAGTGGCGATGACTATAATTGCACCTGAAAAAAAGGTTGGAGAGCCACTCACAATATAGAGTATATTTTTATCAAGATTTTCTAAAATTGCCTCTTTGACAACTTTAAAACTCCCCTTTATGACATTCTCTAAAGAAGTCTCATAATTTTGGTCACAAAATATCATCTCAAATTGTGAAAAGTCCAGATTTATATTATTAAAATTATATTCGCCCATTCCTGAGCCTGCTATTGTTACCATTGTAATACCTCTTTTATCTCATTTGGTAAAGTTATCGTCTCAACTTCATTCACTTGTAAACCAAGTTCAAAAAACCACTCTTTAAGTCTTTGAGCAGATTTAACCCCTAAAAGTTTTATAAACGGCTCTTTATACTCATTTGGTAGTGTTTGTAAAACTCCCTTTAAGGTTACAAACTCCTCTTCGCCTAACTCATAATTTAGCTCCAAAACAAGCCACTCTCGAACCTCAGCAAAATCAATGCTCCCATATTTGTTATGCGTATTTTTAAAGCCTTGTGCCACCTTACACATTTTTGCAACACTTGTTATAAATACTACTCTTTTTACGGAGTGATTTTGCAAACGCTCTGAAGCATCATAGACAAAATTTCCTATCTCTATTATGGATGTTTCATCGTAGAGTTTTTTTGCATAATCATGAGCCGAATTACCAAGCGTAAAGACAACCTGCTCTTGTGATTGAGATAGAGCAACATTTATCTCTGCTTCAATAGAATCAATATAGGCAGAAGCTGAAACAGGTTTTACAATACCACGAGTTCCTAAAATAGAGATGCCACCTAAAACCCCCACCTTTGCATTGGCTGTATCTCTTGCAATAGTTTCGCCGTTAGTAACACTAAAAACAGCATAAAAAACTTCATGAGAATCTTGCACTATATTTTTTGCATTCTCTTGCATCATATTAAGAGGTGTTGGATTTATAGCAGGGTATGAAGGTGTGATTTTCAAGCCTTTTTTTGTCACAACACCAATACCCTCCCCTGCATAAACATAAATCTTCACCCCTTTAACTTTTATAAGTGATGGCATTTGTTCTTTTAATCCTTCAGGAGGAGTTGTTGCAAGCTTACAGGTAATCTCACACCCTTTTGTAACATCCATATCATCATTATCACCCTTTATGGTGCTAAAAAAACAAGAACTCTCTCTTTTTACCTCTATAAAAGCCTCTTGGCTTTGTGGTAAAATAACCGACAATTTCTCTACAAAAAGCATATCAAAATACTCATACAAAGATGCTAAAAGCGTAGCCGTTGCATGTGTGCCTGTTGTGTAGCCTGTGCGAAGTGGTTTTTCACTCATTAGAATTTAGTTATAAACCTTCATAGGAATAAAAACTTCTTCATCAAGTGCATCAAGTAAAATTTTATCTTCACTTAAAAGCCTAAAAAGCTCTCGCCATTGCTCATCTGAAAATTTATGCGTATGTCTGAGCCAAAGTGCATTATTTTTTGCATTACCATTTGCCTGTGTATTTTCTGTAATCTGACATACCTGACGAAATCTACAAGCACCATAACAGCCTGTACGGCTAATTTTTATACGATTTTTTCCTTTGTTAAGCCCCATCTCTTTTAAAATCTCACGCAGATGCGAGGCTCTGTCATCTTTACCAGCTTTGCCACATCGTTCATCATCACATAAAAGAAGAAGCGTTTTATAGTGCATAATTGGGCGATTAGCATCATAATCTTTTGGCTTGCATGTATAGCCCTCAACCACTTCACTACCCATCTCATTCAAACGCACTTCGCCCTCTTTTACAGGATTACTGCCGTATGTAGAGCTAGAGTGTGAATTTGTGAGACTACTTGCCATTATATTTCCCCTGCCCTGTATCGAAATCTTTTATAAGCTTATAGGCTGCATGAAGAGAAGCAACGACCATGGTTGATGCTCCATATCTACCTTGCAGGATAATACCCTCTGCATTAAAATGCTCTAAAAACTTTTTGCCGTACTCTTTAGACTCCACCACATTCACAAACCCCACAGGAAAAAGAAGCAAAATGACATTATCAAGATTGACTCTCTCTTTTATGAGCGTATTTATAGCAGCATAAATAAAGGTTGGTGCATTCCCACATGCTAGCACCATCGGCTCTTCTTTAAACTTTTGAATTGCTAACTCCACAGCAGCATAAGAGCGTGTTGTAGAGTTTTTCTCAGCCATTGCAAAGACCTCTGGCTCATTCACATAACAGATAACTTCATTTTCATATTTGTTAAGGTAAAACTGACTGAGTCCTGAGCGAATCATATTGGTATCGACAATAAGTTTTGCCTTGTTTTGAAGTAAATCTTTGAGTTTTAGCATTGCATTTTTACTAAAATATATATTTTCAATCACTTCATGAAAACAAGTGGTTGTATGAATAAGCCTATCTACTAACGCTTGTTCATTTTCATCAAATTCATGGTATTTTGGGTATGCAACAATCTCTGATTGTATCATCTCAAAAGATTTCTCACTAATATCTGCACCAATATTACATGGTGGTTCTTCTAAAGTAAAATTCATATTTTCTCTTATCTATTTTTATAAAAAGGATTATAACATAGTATAATTTCTTATGAACTTTACACAAGACGATGCAGAGAAACTCTTAAACATTATAAAAGCTAGACGGGATGTACGAGGAAATAGATTTACCCCACGACCCATAGAAGATGAAAAACTACGAATGATACTCGAAGCAGGTATTTCTGCCCCTTCTGTCGGCTATTCACAACCTTGGAAATTTGTGATAATTCGAGATATAAACATTAAAAATAAACTTGCTCAAAATTTTGAAAATGAAAATTCTAAGGCAAAAGAGATTTTTAAAGCAAAAGAACTCTATAAAAATCTTAAATTAGAGGGCATTAAAGAAGCACCTATAAATATTGCTGTACTTTATGAGCCTAAAGAAGAAGATGTACTTGGTATGACAAGTATGAAAAAAATGGGAGAGTATAGTGTTGTATGTGCTGTGCAAAATATGTGGCTTATGGCACGAGCCTTAAACATAGGCATTGGCTGGGTGAGCATACTTGATGCAAAAAAAGTGCTTGAGACCCTAGATGTAAAGAAAAACTCTCAACTTATTGCTTATCTTTGTGTAGGTTATGTCGATAAATTTTATGAACAAAGCGAACTCAAAACACTCGGATGGGAGAAAGAAAAACTCCTGGAGGAGTCTATCGTTCAATTTTAATCTTTAGTACCGTGTATTGAATCTAAACCTGAACCAGTTTCACCCCATCTTCTAAAATATAGCAAAGGTGTCCACTTACTCTTTTCTCCCCAGTTATCACTTTGACTGCATTTACATAGTAGCGTACCTGCGTCAAGTGTTTCTCATTAAAGTTAAGAGAACTTTTATAGTCTATGATGCTGTAACTGCCATCTTTATTTTTTACTAGCAAATCAAGGTAACGGAGATTATTTTTGAAACGCAACCCTTGTTCTTTAAAGAGTTCTCCTTGTGTAAGTGCTAAAAACTGCTCATATTGCACAAGATTTTCTACTCTTTTTTCTATATCTGTTATCTCTACATCACTGAGTGCAAAGCCATATTTATTACGCATCATATCTACTGCGTTTGGAAGTGCTTCAAGCGTAAAATCTTCCATCATTTCTAATGTATAGTGTAAAGCAAGTCCAAAGTTTATGGCACGCAAATCATCTTCACCCTCATTTTCAAGTGCAAGTAAGTCACTTTGTGTACCATAATAGAGATTTTCAAATGGAAGTTTTTTATGTACCTTTGGCACTTTTTCCTCTTTTTTCAAAGAAGCTAACTTTCCAAACTCTCCATCATGTAAATCTAAAAGTTCAAATACAGACTCTTTCCCTTTTTGGATAATTATAAGATTTTCTTTTGCTCTTGTAAAAGCGACATAAAGAGCATTGAGCGTATCTTCACGAGCGAGTTCTTTCTCTTTTGCTATTGCATAAGCGTAGTCATGGTCTATAAGTTCTCTCTTTGAAGTTCTCAAAAAGAGGTTGTGTAGTTTTATGCCCTCATAATTATAAATGATGCTTTTACGAGAAGGAGGTGCTTTTTTAAGTCTATCAAGTACAATCACATGAGCATACTCCAAACCTTTTGATTTGTGAATGGTAAGCACACGCACACCACTAATATCTGCTGATGCGGCTGCCATATCAAGGCGTTCATACTCAAAAAGTAAAGCTTCAATGTCGGAGTAAGATGCTACTGCGTTTAAAAATCTAATAAGATGAAAATCATCACTAAAGAGTCCATAGTTATCAATACAACGCTTGACAACATCGACAAGTTTTATGGCATTAAAATCTACAAAGCGTATAGCCTCTGCTTCACGCTCAATAAGTGCAAAAAAGTTATATCTATAAATATCTTCATGAAAGTACAAATATTTCAAATACTCCAAAATAGCCTTAACACTTCTCTGGTTTATAAGCTTCGTAGTCGTCTCTGTCACCACTTCAATATTGGCAACTTCAAGTCTGTTTTTTATCTCTTGACCGTCACCATTTGTGGCACATAAAATTGCTATTTCATTGACATCTGCACCAAGCGAAATAAAACGCTTCACCTGTTCTACGACCTCTTCTAAAAGCATATCGTTTGTGACTATTTGCACATATCCGCCCTGTGCTTCTTCTCGTACAAGCTGTGGCGTATAGTTCTTTATTTTTGAAAGAAAGGTTGCGTTTACAAACTCTATAACCTCTTTTTGAGAGCGATAATTCGTAAGTAGTTTTTTTACCTCTGTACCATTTTCTTGTACTACTTCACCAAAGAGTGCCGAAACTCCTCCACGAAAACGGTAGATAGACTGCTTCACATCTCCCACAAAAAAGAAACTTCCCGCATCAAAAACACCTTGCCCAGAGGTAATCTCTTGAATTAAAGGTTTGAGTATTTCATACTGTAAAACACTTGTATCTTGAAACTCATCAAGCAACATATGCTCAATGTTTGCATCAAGTCGAAAATAGAGAAATTCACTATCATTGAGGCGATGGAGTATCTCATACACAAGCAATGTCACATCAGAAAAACTTAGCTCACTCTCATCAACATAGAGTGCTTTTTTTGCCTTTTTATAAATACCCACAAGTTCACTCAATGCATAAAAAAAGTTCTGCTCTTTTGCTTTATCATACCCTTTGACTGCGTTTTGAATAGTGTATAGATGCCTGTCCATCTCAGGCGTAAAACATTTTTTAAAGACCCAATACTCCAGCGTCTCTTTATAGACCCATGTTCTGGATTTAAGCTCTGTAAAATCTGCCACATCTACTGCGTTTAGAAGTGTTTTTGAAGCACCTTTAGAGTTTCGTACAATAGTTTGTAAACTCCCAACTGCCCCCATCGCTTCCTCTTCAAACTCTTTTGTCAATTTTTTTGAAAAAGTAAGGTGAGAAAATTCCTCATATTTTAGGTAAAATTCATCAAGAAGATGAAAAATATCAGAGACTCTTTTGCTTGATTCTAAAGAGAGGTTTATAAGTGTATTTCGCTTATTTGCAACACTTACCTCTTTTAAAAATCTACTCATAAGTTTTACTTCATGCTGTTCGCTTGCTGTTGTAAAGTCTGGCATTAAAGAGGCATAAAGAGAGAACTTGCGTAAAATATGCGTAAAGAAGCTATCAATAGTCATTATTTTTGTATTGGCGTTTAAAAACTCTGCAAGAACTTTTTTACGACGAGCAAGCAACTCTGCTTCACTCATTTCACACTCTTTTGCTATTTCTGCCAACTCTCCACGCTCAGGGAGTTCTTCAAGCGTCTCCACTATTCGCTCACTCATCTCTCTTGCAGCTTTATTGGTAAAGGTAAGGGCTAAAATTTTTGAAGCATCTGCCCCTTTAAAGAGTAAAGAGAGGTAACGCACAACAAGCATAAAAGTTTTGCCACTTCCTGCACTTGCCTCATATGCCAAATTATTTACAAAAGCCACTACTCTCTCCCACAGATGATTTTATATTCACAAAACTGACAATGCTTTGCATCCTCTGTTTTTTCAAAATTTAGCTCTTGAACTGCTAGTAAATCTTTTATATGTGATTTAAGTATCTCAATTTTTTCCTGCAAAAAGGCTTCTGGCACTATTTTTGACTCTTTTAAATCATAAAAGGCACACCTCTCAACATTGCCAAGCCCCCCTGCTAAAAGATAGTAAAATTCTAGTTGAAAATCTATGGCATCCATAAAATTATTTTTACTATTAAGCATATAAGAACCTGTTTTATAATCTAATACTTCTATAATATTATCCCGTTTATCAACACGGTCAATCTGCCCAATTATTGTCATACCACAAAAAGGCTCTCGAAATAGTTCTTCTGTTTTATAGACTTTCCAACCCTCTTTAAAGCGTTCAATCTCTGCATCTACAAAAGGTTCAAGACGCTTTTTTTGCATAGCTACAAGGTATTTATCGAGTTCACTTTTCCCACAATATGCATCAAGTGCCGTGTCTATATCTCGTTTGAGTTCTCGTGCATCAAAGTAGCTATTTTTTTTCTCATATACTGATTTTAAAGCACTATGCACTACATTGCCTATCTCATACTCCTCAGGCATATCTTTTTCAATTTTATGATTTTGAATATTTTGCACATATTTATAATAGTATTTGCGTTTACAGCTTAAGTAAGTTTTCAGACGCGTTGCAGAGAGTTCTATATTTTTAAAACTATACTCCTGCACTATCTCCTGCTCTTGAAATGGTTCTTTTTTACAACGATTAAAAAGAATTCCTGCGTAATCAAGTTCATTATGTTGATTGTGTTCTTGTATGCCAAGTTGCTTTAAAAAGCGTGAGCCTGAACTCTCACTTGAACTTACAAAAGAGATAGCCACCTCTTTTGCATGAGACATCAGCATCTCATAGTAGTGTTTTTGCAGGTTCTCTCTATCACTCATAGTTGGTAATCCTGCTATTTCGCGTAATTTTGTATTTAAGAACATATCTTTATCACTGCGTTTAGGAACATTTTTATCATCAAAATCTATAATGATGACCCCATCAAAATGGACACTTCTTGTCTCAAGCACTCCCATAACCGTCACCTTCCCACCACGAACATCATCAAGAGTGCGACTTGCTAGGCGTTGCATAAAAATATTAAGCAGTGATTTGACACCCATTTCACTCATAAATGGAAGTAATTTTTCAAACTTAAAAAGCTCCTCTTTATAGATTTTTATCTCCTGTTTTATACTAAAAAACTCTGTAAGTTCACTCATAAATACAGTGAAATCTACTTCAGAAGCTTTTTTATAGTAAATGGAGTAGAGTTTCAAATAGAGTGCATCCCCTACCCTATCTAATCGTGCTTCATTCTCTTTTGAATCTTGGTCTATGGCTTTAAGTGTTGCATGGAAGTGCTTGTAGAGTTTTGTGGTGCTATATGGCTCACCCATAGCAAAGTTTAAATTTGCTTTGGCATCAAACGAGCGTATCATTTGTGCTTGTTGCTCATTTGGCAATATCACAGCAATATTTTCTGCACGATGTCCAGAAGCTACAAACTCATAGATTTTTTGTTTTATAAATGCTACTTGTAAAAGTGGCTCACTAAAACTTTGACAGCTTATTTGTGAATGTTTCTTGCGTTTTGTTTTGCTTACAATAGTTCGCTCATTAAGTGAGAGTTCATACTCATAGCCACTCTCTAGCTCAAAGCCAATCTCTTGGAGTTTACTCTGCATCTTAGCATTAAATGCAGTTGTACTAAGTTTAATTGTTATCTCACTAAAAAGAGTTGCTTTTTCTAAAAGTTCTAGCTCAAAATTTGTCAAATATCCATCAAGAGAGATGGTGATTTTTTTATCTGTTTTTGCAAATGCACTATTAAAAGTATATTGTTGTGGTAAAAATATACGGTCTAAAAATTTTCTCTCATCACATAATTTTTTATAGCGTTTATAAAGCTCTTGCAAAATTGTAATATGCTCTTCATACTCAGCATAAACATCTGCTGCATTTAGCATAGAGATGTCATATAACTCTGCACTCAACTCCTCAAAAAACTTAAATATATAGGAGCTGTTTTTTGTAAAAGTGAAGAAGTTTCTCTCTATCTGTAGGTTAGCAAACTCTTTAAAGTCCGATGCTTCCAAAAGCAGAAGTACTCTACTATCATCATCAAGATATTTATAGCCATGAACTATGCAAAGTTTCGCTATAAAATCACTCATAGTGATATAGTGAGGTAAAAAAAGTGTTTGGGAGTTTGTAAAAAGTTGCTCGTGACGAATTGCACGAGCAGAAGGGAGGACTATAGTTTGATTATCCATATTTTAATAAGTAGATGCCTCTTTCAATTTTATCTTATGATTCACTCTTGTATCAGCTTTTACTTCATAAAAACGATAATTTTTTCCAACATTTACTTTAAGCAACAGAGTCCATGCACCAGCCTTTGGAAATTTCACATCTTTAAAAACATAAAGCCCATCTTCAAAAATTGGATTTTTTAATTTTTTATCATATATTCGTGTCTCTGGACGGCTTATAGCTAAGAGCATTGTAGCGTTTTTAACAGGTTTCCCATCTAAAGTTTTTAAAGAGTATATTACATCACAACCACTAGTATTGAGTCGTTCTGTTATATATTTAAGCTTATATTTTTTATTAAATGCAATTTTTGCTTTAATAAAATCATTTATATTTGCATCAGCATTTTGGTAGCTTGTCATATAAGCATCACTCTGTTGAATACTTGCAGTACTTGTTACTTTTACAGTCCAAACACAAAATCCAGCAACAGCTGTAATAGCGAGAGCAATACCTATTGGCCAGAGCTTACCACTTTCTAAAAGTTTCATTTTTGTGCCTTCTTTTATAAATTTGTCTTCTTATATACATAATAATAGCATACAAAACAAAACCATAGAAAAACAACTTCACATAAAAGAGTGTCTCTTGGTTTGTGGCAGCATTATACCCATTTGCAAGTTTTACGCCCTTGGCATGTGCAATCTGTTGTGCAATATCAAGATAACCATTAAATAATGCAGCTGCATATTTATTTGTCATATTATTTTTATGGGCTTTCCCACCAAGAAGAGGGAGAATACTCCCTCCAACATCAGTAAGCATACTTTTAAATTCTTTCCAGTTTTTTGCATAAAAAGCTGCCATCATTAAACCCTGAGCATAGGATGAAACAGGACTTAAAACTTGTTTTTTATCAAAATACTTATATAAAGCTTTTTCATTTGTTTCAATATCAACTATGGAATTCATTTCCGAAAATGTTAGCACTACTGTTGGCTTTTTAAAATGGGACAAAAGTTGCTTTTCATACTTATACATAGTCATATTTTTTGGTAACTCTTTTAAGAAAATAAGTTTTAAGGAAATACCTGTCTTTTTATAAAGATCAGCACCTATTGAGTTTACTTCTTGAGTTAATTTAGGCTTATGAATAATTTCATCTTTATATAAATATTCAGCAGAGAGTTGTGTTTGAAGTACGAGGGTGAGGATGAGGGCAAAAAGCCCTCTTTTATAGATACTCAATGAAACAACCTAACCAACAAAAAGATGATTTGGTGTAATCACTGCATATAGTGTATATACGGCCATAATCACGAGACCCCATGAAATAATCTTTTCCATCTTTATGCTCCCTATTTCACATTTACAGTAACTATATGTTTGTAGTTATCTGTAGAGATTCTTTTAATATTTTTCTCATCTTTAATTTTATAGTAGTTCATCGCCTCTTCTTTTTGCACTTTCATATTCCAGATAGTTAAACCAGCTAAAATTGAAAGTAACAAAGCAGTTGCAATTAAACCACCGGTTAGACCATCAAGAGCAAAAACTTTTCTATTTTCGTTCATGTTACTCTCCTTTACTTAAGCTCATTACATACGCAGCAATAGCTTCTTTTTGTTTTGGATTTAATGTGTCCATAATAGGCATTTTTCCGATTGCTCCAACTTTACCATAGTCAAGTACATTGACAATAAGTTTAGAGTTCCAACCATTAATTTGCGGAGCCATTCCAGCTATACCTTGACCATTAGCACCATGACACATAACACAAGTACCAGCAAATACTTTTGCTCCAGCACTATTTTTGTCTTTAAATCCACCAGCAACATAATTTGCTACTTCATCAATTTCTTTATTAGTGATTGGAGCATAATTATTGTTAGCATTCATAAGACCTGAGCGATCTGGCATTGTTGCTTCAGTTCCAAGTAATTTTCCTGTTAATCCATGCTCAATTGCATATTTAACACTTTTAACAGAAATTCTCTGATTTAAGTCTGCAGCATCTTTTTCATTGTTACCATCAGCATTTAGACCATGACAAGCAACACAGTCAACAAGATAAACTGATTCACCCATGTTTACTAGTTGCTCACCCTTGATGTTAGCATATTTTTTAGAAAATTCTGCATTATCAGCTTTTACTTCTTCATTGTATTGACCAATTTGAGAAAAAGCATTTACTGGATAACCAATTGTCCAATACCATAAACCCCAAACTATTGTACCTAAAAATATAACTGCCCAACCAAAGGGTACTGGATTTTTATATTCACCTATGTTGTCCCAAGATTCATCTGCAAGTTCACCTGTTGCAGTGTCTGTTTGCATTTGGCGAACATATTTAACAACAACAAAAACTGTAATAATTACAAGTAATGCTGCACCTGCAACTGCAAGCTTATTAATAATATCACCATTTAGACCACTCTTACCAAGGTAAGTGATTGTCTTATATGTTGCACCAAGCATCGCTGCAGTTATGATAATTCCCCAAAGATAAAGCTTATTCATATATCTCTCCTATTTTTTCTTTTCATCTGGCATAGGTTTTACCGGGGCATCACCTATGTCATCCTTTAGTGCCATATTGCTGTAGTGTTCATAATCAACACCAGAAGCATCTTTTCTATTTTTATAGAGATGATAAATATAGCTATAAGAACCAACCACCAAAAATATAATTAAAAAAAAGTAACTATATGCCGAAAATGTATTAATATCCACTACAACCCCTTCACTATTTTAAACTATTCAAATATGCAATTAAGGCTACAATTTCAGGAATATCACCTTTTGCAACTGCATCTTTAACATTTTGATTATGCATATCTTTCACAACTGCTTGAGCCTCTTTGAGAGCCATAGCATGTGCAGTTGCAATACTTTTAGCCATCGGAATAATAGTAGTCTTACCATCTTTTAGAGGTACTGGTTTATTATATGGCACTGCAAAAAATTCTGCATCTGTTAACTGTTCAGCATAGGCAGTATTAATATCAGCTTTATTTTTAAATAACCATGGATATGCTGGCATAATAGAACCTTGCACAATTTTAGCAGGATCCATCATATGATTTTCATGCCATTGTGTTGTTCTATAGTTTCCTATACGGTGAAGATCTGGACCAGTTCTTTCAGAACCCCATAAGAATGGTCTATCATATGCATATTCACCACTTAAAGAGTAGTGACCATAACGGTCAGTTTCTGCTTTAAATGGACGGATAAGCTGTGAGTGACAAGAGTTACAACTGTTTTTGATGTAAACATCACGACCAGCTAATTGTAACAATGTGTAAGGTTTAGTCCCAATTGTAGGACGAGCAGCTTGTGCAAAGTTCGGAACAATTTCAACCAAACCTGCAAACGCGATTGTAAGGAACACACCTACTGAGAACAAGAACGGGTGTTTTTCTAACCAATGAAACATAATATAATCCTCCCTTTCTTAAGCGCCCATAGGCGAAGCATTTTGCAATTCTGACTCTTCAACAGGACGAGCAGACATTGTTTTGTAAATATTGTAAGCAAACATTAAGAAACCAGTTAAATAGAATATACCACCTAAACCACGAAGTGCATAGTAAGGGTGAAGAACATTAACAGTATCCATAAATGAGTAAGCCAAGTTACCAAATTCATCATGTGCACGCCACATCATACCTTGAGTAATACCTGAAATCCACATAGAAGTAAAGTAAAGAACAATACCTAAAGTTTGAATCCAGAATTGTGCAGCCATAAGACCTTTTGAATATAACTCTCTTTTAAATACACGAGGAGCCATATGGAAAAGTGATGCAATAATCATAAATCCAACCCAACCAAGAGTACCATCATGAACATGACCTGGAATCCAGTTAGTAAAGTGCGCAATTGCATTTACTGATTTAATCGCTTGAATAGGACCTTCAAGAGTTGAGAACATATAGAAAGTTGAAGCAAGAACCATAAACTTAATCAATGGAGATGCTGCAACTTGTTGCCATTCACCCTTCATTGTAAGAAGCATATTGATCGCTGAACCCCAAGATGGTAAAATAAGAACTATAGAGAAAATAGAACCCATTGTTTGTACCCAGTCAGGAACAGTTGAATAAAGAAGGTGATGACCACCAGCCCAAAGATATACAAACATTAAACCCCAGAATGAGAGTAAAGACAATTTATAAGAATAAATAGCTTGACCAGACTCTTTTGGTAAGAAGTAGTAAATCATAGCAATAATAGGTACTGTAAATACAAATGCAACCGCATTATGACCATACCACCATTGAACTAGTGCATCATTTGTACCTGCATACATCGATACAGAGTGCATCCAACTACCAATACCAGTTTCACCTATTGGTGAAGTAGCGAGCATTGTAGGTACTTCCATATTGTTAAATAGATACAACATAGCCACACCTAAGAATGTAGCAATATAATACCAGATAGAGATATAAAGTGATTTTTCACGGCGAATACCAATAAGACCAAATATACTCACACCCCATAGTACCCATACCACAACAATAGCGATATCTATAGGCCACTCAAATTCAGCATACTCTTTTGAAGAAGTATAACCCATGAAAAGTGAAACTACTGCCGCAGCAACACCTGCAACATATAACCAAAATTGAAGTTTACCAATAAACATCAAAAATTTTGATTCAGCCATAGATACTTTTAGTACCCTTTGACCAACATAAAACCAAGTAGCAAAAATACCACTTACTGTAAAACCAAATGCAACTGAGTCAGTATGCAATGGACGAAGACGACCGAAAGCCGTGTATTCTGCAATAGTCTTGCCAAAGATTGTGTTCAATCCTGGATATGCAAGTTCAAATGCAATAAAAACACCGATACTCATGCCAACAATTCCTAAAACAATTGTTGTAAGCATAAACATCTTTGCAACCGTATAGTCGTACTCTAATGGACGATTCTCCATATATAGCCTCCTTAAGATTCAAAGCAATTAAGTTTTATAAATATCTTAAAATACTTATATAACTAATCAACACTGCTATATTAACAATAAAATTGTTTTAATTATCTTAATTTCAATACAAATCAAGAAATATATTAGATTTTTGTTTAGATTTGTAATTTTATTTATAGTTAAGAAATAGGGAATTTTTTTCGTACAAAGAAGATTTAAGATAAAAAGTAGTGCTATGACTACTTACTATCTTTTTAATAGGGAGAGAAATTCTGAGAAAATATAACGGCTCTCTTTTGGTCCAGGAGAGGCTTCTGGGTGGTGTTGCACAGAAAAAATAGGCTCATCTTTATAGGATAAACCCTCTATAGTATTGTCAAAAAGATTTTTATGTGTCACTTCTGCAATTTCAACAATATTATCAGGAACATTATAATTATGATTTTGTGCTGTAATCTCTACAAGTCTTGTCTTTTCATTTTTCACAGGATGGTTACCACCATGGTGTCCAAATTTTAGTTTAAATGTATCATATCCATGAGAAATAGAGAGTAACTGATGCCCTAAACAAATACCAAACATCGGTACTTTCGCAGATATAAGTTTTTTAATCTCCTCTTGCTCTCGTTTAAGTACAAGAGGATCACCTGGTCCATTTGATAAAAAGACACCATCAATAATTTTTGCCTTATACTGTTCAATCAAATCATTAGCATCAAAAGTGTTTGGAATAACTTCCACTTCAATACCAGCACTGACAAGTTCATTTAAAATATTTCTCTTTACACCAAAGTCAATTGCAACTATTTTTGCCTCTGCCTTTGGAGGAGTATCATACTTAAAATCTACATTTGAGTAGGTACTTAAAGTATGTTTATATGGCTCTTTTGTACTCACTTGCTCAATGTAATTAATTGCTTCAATTCGAGGAGAATTTTCAAGTATTTGTTTCAATTCTTCTTTGTCATTTACTTCAGTAGAAGCAATCATCATCATAGAACCCTCACTACGGAGCATTTTTGTAAGATATCTTGTATCAATATCACAAATTCCCATAACATCATTTTCTGCTAAAAATTCATGCAAAGATTTTTCTGCTCTAAAGTTAGAGTAGCGAGCTTGATATTTTCTTACTATCATTCCTTTTGCATGTGCTTTAAGGCTCTCCATATCTTGCTCATTTACTCCAACATTTCCAATCTCTGGTGCAGTAAATGTTACAAATTGTCCAGCATAAGATGGGTCACTCATTATCTCTTGATAGCCAGTCATAGAAGTGTTAAAAACAATCTCTCCGACTTCTGTTTTAGATGCACCAAAACTATTTGCCTCAAGATATGTGCCATTTTCTAAATATATCCAAACTTTTTTCAATGTATTGCTCATAGTTTTACTCCATTCCTCTTTTTGTTAGCTCTTCACGGTACAGTTTCTCATGTAAAATCTCAAACTCATCTGTTCCTGGAATAAATCTGCGTTTATAAGAACGGATTTTATCCATTACAGCATCTTCAATCTCTGAGCTATCTGCCATAAATGAGGTAATAGCACTATAAATAATATTTTTAATACGGTTTTCTGATACATCAAAATGTATTAAATCTTCTTCGTAGAGTTCATCGAGTATTTTATGTGCTATATCTGAAAATCGCTCTTCATAATTTAAAATAACATCAAATTCAGGTGCTAATTTCTTTTTAATCATATAAAAAAGCTGTCTCTCATCTGCAAGCATTGATTCTATTTCATCTTCATTTGCATCACAAATTTCATCGACTTTTTCTTCTAATGCCATCTCCTGTTTTACACTTTTATGCAAAATTTTTTCTGCTTCAGCTGCTACTAGTTCTAGACCTTTTGTCATTACGACAACGCCACTTTTGTTTAAATCAATTGCAACTTTATTTGCGATATGAGGGATAGTTTTAAGAGTCATTTTCATCATTAATGCCTAGAGTAAATTTATTGTACTATTCTACTGTATTAAAGGTAAAACTTTGGTTATAAACTCTATTTTGCTAAAAGTTCTGTAAGTTTTGCCGCTTTTGTTGGATCCATTTGCGTAAAAATCTTTCCTACAATTTTAGGTTTTAAAGATTGTAAAATTACCACGGCATTAGCTGTTGGCATATCCGATAAAACACCTGCCGCTGCTGTAGCTTTCATCTTTGAAAATGTTTGAGATATTTTAGACATTTTTGTATTTTTAAGTTGCTCTAAAAGCTTCTTATTTTCATCACGCATAGCTTTTATAGTCTTCTCTTTTTTTGTTATCTCATCCAATTTCACATTTATAGATTCTTCTTGCTCTTCAAGTTTAGCTTTCTTTTTTTTCAGTAAATTTTCAGTAGCAATTTTAAGAGAATTAAGTGCCTGTTTTTGTTCATCTATACGCTCTAACTCTACTAAAAGCTCCCCTTTTCTTTGCTCAAAAATCTTAGTACACTCAAATACTTTATCACTTGTCTGCAGTGCAAAAAGTGATGAATAGAGAAAAAATAGTATTAAAATATATTTCACAAGGCTCCTTTTTTATGATTTTTATTTGCGTAAGTCATAAGAGCTATCTCATCTAAATCTTTTGCTTCTTTTATTTTTGCTTTTTTCATCAATGCTTTTTGCTCCTCAAACTCAAGATACTTAAATTTTTCATACTCTATTGTATCAAATTTAAGTTGCTCTTTTGCCTTTTGCATCTCAGCTTGGCTAAACGCAACCCACTCTTGATTGTGTGTTATAAGTGCTCTTTGTGCATCAAGAAGTGTTCTATGTGCTAAAAAATTGGAAATCTGACCATCCGTAGGAGATGCTAGTTCTTGAAGCTCCTCAGTAGAAACTTTTAAGGCATTTTCTGCGTTTAAAAAAATTGCATTTGCCTTTTGAAAAGCACTCTCACTCTGTTGCATCGTGTTTTTTTTCACATTTACTAAAGAGCTAAAGCGTGTTTTCAAAAAAGTCCTTTTAGAGTATTATAGTATCTTCTCTTTCAGGAGATGTAGAGATTATACCAACTTTTGTTTTACTAATCTCTTCAATGAGTTTTACATACTCTTGCGCAGTTTGAGGAAGTTCTTCAAATGTACGAGCACCTACAGATTTGTCCCAACCTTTAAAAGTTTTATATATTGGTGTTACATTTTCCAAATCAACAGGTACATAATCAATAGTTTCACCATTATATTCATATGCAACACACACTTTTACTTCATCAAAACCATCAAGAACATCAAGTTTCATAAGGGCTAGTTCATCACAGCCATTGAGGCGTGAAGCGTAACGAGTAGCTACGGCATCAAACCAACCACAACGACGCGCACGCCCTGTTGTTGTTCCAAACTCATGCCCTTGTTCGCCAAGTCGTTTACCATCTTCACCTAAATCTTCACTAGGAAAAGGTCCATTTCCAACACGAGTACAGTAAGCTTTGACAATTCCTGTCACTTTACCTATATCTTTAGGGTTCAGCCCAAGTCCTGTACAAGCACCTGCACTTACAGTTGAACTCGAAGTTACATAAGGGTAAGTTCCATGGTCAATGTCAAGCATAGTTCCCTGAGCGCCTTCTAAAAGTACTCGTTTGTTTTCACTATCAAGCGCACGCCATACCATTTGTGTTGTATCGGTAATAAAAGGAGCAAGCTTTTCACTGTATGCCGTGAGTTCTGCAAGGAGTTCCTCTTTTTTTGGAGCATGCAAATCCATAACATCAAAAATAGGCTTATTGAGTTCAAAATAATCTAAAATAGTTTGACATAATTTTTCAGGATTTAAAAGCTCTCCTGCACGGTGACCAATACGATTGATTTTATCAGAGTAGGCAGGTCCTATCCCTTTTCCTGTTGTACCTATGGCTTTATCGCCTTTGAGTTTCTCTTTTGCCTGATCAATTTGAGCGTGATAAGAGAGATTGAGATGTGCTTTATCTGAAATAAAAAGACGACCTTCTAAGCCCTCAAACTGCTCCATCTCTTCTATGATAGAACTAGGAGAGAGTACAACACCATTTCCAACAACATTCACTGCCTTTGGATTAAGCACACCTGATGGAATAAGGTGAAGTGCATATTTGACACCATCAACCCAAATAGTGTGACCAGCATTATGTCCACCCTGAGAACGGCACACCATATCATACTCGAGAGCAAGTTTATCAACTATCTTTCCTTTACCTTCATCACCCCACTGGATTCCAACAACTACATCTGCTTTATTTTCATACATATTTATTTCCCTCTTTTTCTATTGCTCTAACGCTTCACACAATACATCTGTATATATTGCAAAACCTACCGAAGTAAGTGTTTCATTTTTATATCTTCCACCACGAGCATATACTTCATTGCCTACAATACATCTAAAGAAAAGTTCATCATAGTAGAGCATTTTTGCATAATAAATTGGTGCAAGCACAACATTTTCAGACTTTATCTCTAAACATAACTCTTTCATCTTTAACAGTTCTACTTTTATAGACTCAGGCACAATTTCTAAAAGTGCATCAAGTTGCTCGACATGTTGCAAATAGACAAGTTTACTCAACCACTCTTCGCCTATGCTAATAAATTTATCAATATTTATATGTCTAAAGTCATCAATGCTTAATGCATCAAACATTCCAACAATAAGCTCAGGAATTTTGATATTTGAAATTTGCATTAGTGGGTTTACCTCTAATTTTTCAAAAATATCTATTGCCAAAGAAGCGACACTTGAGAGTTTTTTCTCACCCATAAACTCAACACCCACCTGATACTGCTCAGTAGTAGGGTAAGTAAAAACAGGCTGAATGTAAAACCATTTTTTTTGCGTTGTATTTTTACCGAGTCGTTTTTCTATAATACGAACAACATCAATGGTAGAATCAGCACGCAAAGAGAGTGAGTTGTTCTTTTCATCATTAATGCGAATAAGCTCTCTCTCATCAGCAATACTTTTATGTTGATGGTATGAAAAAATAGGCGTTACAATCTCTTCAAAACCATTTGCATCCAAAATATCACTTGCAACTCGCTCAATATCTCTTTTTACTTTGGCACTTTTACCAAAATAGAGCTTACTTCCATGTGGAATTTCATGCTCAAGTATCATCTATATCTCTTTCTTTTCTATACTAGTTTTAAAGTATGTTTCATTAAAAACTTTTGAAGCAAGACCTGCATACTCTAAGCGTCCCATCTGGTGTAAAATAAGCTCTATGGCATTAACAACCCAAATAGACTCATGTGGAGGAATAATTCCCATCTGATTTATACGGAAGATTTTTCCTTTCAAATGATCTTGTCCACCTGCAACATTCACGCCATACTCTTCTTTTAAAGCAGAACGAATTTTTGAAGCATCAACATCATCAATAGTTGTCATGCTTCTTGCAGGAACTTTTGGATAGCTGTGAAGCCCTATCGCTTCAAGTGCTGCTCTTGTTGCTTTTGCTCGTCGTGCAGTATCACAATAAAGCAGACCTAAACCACCTTCACGCTCAATCATTTCAAAAACTTCTAAAAGTCCTATAATGAGTGTTGTAGCAGCTGTATATGCAGTCGTATTTTGACGCTGTTTTTTGATTTCAGAAGCAAGGTTAAAGTAGTAACCTACACCTGCACCAATCTTTTCTATAGCTGCGTTTGAGAGACCCAAAATCGCAAGCCCTGGTGGCAACATAAGTGCTTTTTGACTTCCTGCAATTAAACAATCAATATTTGTCACATCAATACGCTCAACACCCACAGCAGTAATACCATCAGCAATAATCATAATCTCAGGATTAATTGCTTTTACAGCCTTTGCAAGTTCTTCTACAGGATGACGAAGTCCACCTGCTGATTCGCTAATTTGTACAGCTATTGCATCAATGTCTGCGTTTGCTTTTACTGCGTTTAGTACATCTTCTACACTTACAGGTGTATCCCACTCGTTTTTAATCTCTACATTTTTAAGCCCATGTGCTGTTGCAATTTTACCAAAACGCTCACCGAACTTTCCAGAGTTTACACTTAAAAGTGTGTTTTTACAAAGATTAATAACAGCTGCTTCCATAGCCCCTGTTCCACTTGATGCTATCATCACCACTTCATCAGTAGCAAAAAGGTTAAAAAGGTGTTTACGCGTCTTTTCAAAAATAGCTTCAAATTCCGGTGTACGATGGTGCATCGTCTCATCGCTCATTGCATTACGAACATTTTGAGGTACTGGGGTTGGACCAGGAGTAAATAGTAACATATTGTATTTCCTATTATTTTTAAGTTTTTTAATGTTTAATTTCAAAAAAACCCCGTATTATATCGAAATATGTTTAAATTCTAGTTTTAAGGAAAAAAGATGACTATTTTCGATTCGGTAATTTTAGGTGTAATAGAGGGTTTTACAGAATTTCTACCTATCTCCTCTACAGGCCATATGATAGTAGCAAGTAAGTTTATGGGTATAGACCAGACAAGTGTGACGAAAGCATACGAGGTTATCATCCAATTTGCTGCTATTTTGGCAGTCGTTTTCAACTATAAAGAGAAGTTTACATTTGAAAAGATAGAACTTTGGAAGCGAGTATTTTTAGCATTTTTACCTATTGGATTTGTTGGATTTATCTTTTCTCATCAGATAAAAGAGCTATTTAGCATCAATATTGTGGCTATTATGTTCATTATTGGAGGTATTATCTTTTTAATTGTAGAGAAATTTTATATTCCAAAAGAAGAGCATCTTACAGACGATGTTGAAGCCGTTACCTATAAGCAATCTCTATGGATAGGAATTGCACAAGTTTTTGCTCTTATTCCTGGTACTTCACGCGCTGGTTCAACCATCATTGGTGCATTGCTTGTTGGTATGAGTCGTAAAGCGAGTGCAGAGTTTAGTTTTTTACTTGCTTTTCCTGTTATGAGTGCCGTCACTGCTCACGACATTGTTAAATACTACCATGATTTTTCAGGAGCAAACTTAGAAGTACTTATAGTCGGGTTTGTCGTTGCATTTATAGTTGCATACATTACCATCAAACTTTTTTTAGCGTTTTTAGAAAAGTTTACTTTCGTTTCGTTTGGAGTCTATAGAATTATCTTTGGTGCTTTTTTATTAATTATTTTCAATTAATGGAACAGTACTTGCTCTTCTCCAATACATTTTAAATGTTAAAGGAGATATTATGCAATATTTAAGTAAATATAACGCCCATTTACATTCACTTTTCGAGAGATTTGAAGATTCTTTCTACAAATTAAGTTGTAAAATTTTATAAAACGCTTAGTATATAAGAAGCCAAAGAGAGTGCTTGTGAACGATGAGAGAGTTTTTTCTTTATCTCATTATCAAGCTCTCCAAGCGTTTTATCATACCCTAATGGTATAAACATCGGATCATATCCAAAACCACCCTCACCATGCGCCTCAGTAATTGCAGTGCCATACATCCAGCCATGTACTGTTTTTTCTACTCCTTTTGTTACTATTGCAATAGCTGCTGTATAAAAAGCAGGAGAACTTGTTACCCCTTTTGCTTTTATATCTTCCATTAATTTATACAAATTATCTTTGTCACTCGCATTTTCACCTGCGTACCTTGCACTATAAATTCCTGGTGCACCATCAAGCACTTCTACACTAATGCCACTATCATCTGCCATCACTATAACATCTTCATCTCCAAGTGCTTTATAGACTGCTCTTGCTTTTATAAGTGCATTTTCTTTAAACGAATCTGCATCTTCCACTATCTCAAATGCAGGTATCAAATCTGTATATGGAATAACTTCGTACTCTTCGCATAGTTCTTTTATCTCTCTTACTTTACCCTTGTTTGAAGTTGCTAGTACCAATCTTTTCAATTTTTTTCCTTAAAGTATCTTTTAGATTATATTTTTTATTTTTTGCAAATCAATTATAAATAGTAGTTACTCTATAATTTCAAAATTATACTATAAAAGGCTTGCTATGTTTAAAAAAGTTTTACCCCTCTCGAGTATTTTGTTCCTTAGATTTCTGGGACTCTTTCTCGTTTTACCCGTTCTTTCGGTTTATGCCCTCTCTCTTAAGGGTGCAACACCTCTTTTAGTTGGTGTTATTGTTGGTGGATATGCACTTACTCAAGCTGCGTTTCAAATCCCATTTGGTTCAATGAGTGACAGAATAGGAAGAAAACCTACTCTCTTTATTGGTCTTATTATTTTTATGATTGGTTCTTTCGTAGCAGGCTATGCTGACAATATTTATACACTTATGCTAGGGCGTTTTTTACAAGGTGCTGGTGCTATTGGATCGGTTGTTGTTGCTATGATTTCTGATTTAGTTGAAGAAAAAACTCGCGGTCATGCTATGGCTATTATGGGTGGATTTATTGCTATGAGTTTTGCAGTTGCTATGGTTGCAGGACCTGTTCTTGGTGGTATGTATGGTGTAGGTAATCTCTTTTACATTACAGCTGGACTCTCTTTACTCGCTATGATTTTACTTTTTACAAAGGTTCCAACTCCTCCAAAAATTGTACATATTTACAATGAAAAGGCTAAAATCTCAGAAATTTTAAAAGATAAAAATCTTTTTAATATGGTTATAGTTGATTCGATGCAAAAAGGTCTTATGACTATGGCATTTGTTTTAATTCCTGTATTTTTAACCCATGCTAACTACCATTTTGACTGGGCAAAAACTGAGCTTTGGAAAGTATATGTTCCAGCTATGGTTCTGGGTATTGTAGCAATGGGGCCTGCCGCTGTTTTTGGTGAAAAATACAACAAACCTAAAACAATATTTTTAATAGCCATTGTACTTTTTATACTCTCATTTGCTATTATGGGGCTTACAAATTCAAGTCTTGTATTTGTAATCGGCGTTATATTTTTCTTTATTGCGTTTAATATGATGGAACCATTAGTTCAATCCATGATAAGTAAATTTGCTAAAGTACATCAAAAAGGGACTGCGTTAGGAATTGCAAATACATCTGCATATCTTTCAACATTTGTTGGTGCTATGATTGCTGGTATTATGATGGGAATGGCAGATAGAAGCACCATTGGAATTAGCGTCGCTGTTGTTGCATTTATATGGCTATTATGGATGCTTTTTAGATTTGAAAATCCAACGAAACATGAATTTTTATTTGTACCTCTTAGTGAAGTAGATATGGATAAACTTAAAAATTTAGAACATGAACATATTGCAGAGTGGTATATTAATGATACAGAAAAATTAGCTGTTGTTAAATATGTGAGTGAAAAACTTACAGAAGATGAGATAAAAGAAAAAATTATAAAATAGCTATATCGCCAAAATCATTGGCGATATATAGAAAGGAAAGCTTACTTTTTATTAGGTACTACATACATATTGAAGTAACGACCTTCAAATTTTGGTGGTTTTTCCATTACAGCAATATCTTCAACCATTGGCCAAACTTGTAAAAGAACCTCTTTTGCAGCTTCAGGATGTGCCATTTCACGACCTCGTAAAAATACACGAAATTTTACATGAAAACCTTTTTCAAGGAACTCTCTCGCATGTTTCACTTTGTATGCAACATCATTTTCTGCAATTTTTACAGAAAGCTTTATCTCTTTTACAACAATCTTCACTTGATTTTTGCGTTGTTCTTTGAGTTTTTTCTCTTCTTGGTATTTAAACTTACCATAATCCATAATCTTAGCAACAGGTGGTTTAGCATTTGGTGCAATTAGAACTAAATCTAGGCCTAATTCATTTGCTTTTGTCATAGCCTCATCAGTAGAGATGATGCCTAAGCTCTCTCCACCATCTACATTACATCTTACTTCAGGAACACGGATGTTATCATTCATGATAACGCGGTCTTTGTTTTTACTCAAAAATTTACCTCATTTATTTTAGTTTGTATAAGCTTCAAGAATTCCTCTTCGCTTAAATTATACTGCTCTCTAGTGCGTCTGTCACGAATAGCTACTGTTTTGTTAGCAATCTCTTCATCACCTATCACAACTATCATAGGAACACGAGTTTTCTCAGCAATTCTAATTCTTTTATTTAAAGAATCATTCTTCGCATAGATTTCACTATCGGCATTAATGTCAATAAGTTTATCTGATAATTCCTTAGCATATTCTTTATGTGACTCAGCAACAGGAACAATTGCAACTTGTGTAGGAGCAATAAACATAGGAAACTCTCCTGCATAATGCTCAGTTAAAATCCCAATAAAGCGTTCAAAAGAGCCTAAAATAGCACGATGAATCATAACAGGTTGGATTTTATTATTTTCTTCCCCATTATATTCAAGTTTAAATCTCTCAGGAAGATTAAAATCTAGCTGAATAGTTCCACATTGCCACTCACGCCCAATGGCATCGGTGATTTTAATGTCAATTTTTGGTCCATAAAATGCTCCACCACCCTCATCTATTTCATATGCAAGTTCATTTGTATCCATAGCATTTTTCAGAGCTTGTGTGGAAATTTCCCACACTTCATCACTTCCAACAGCCTTATCTGGACGCGTTGAAATCATCATTTTATAATCAAACGCAAAAGTTGACATAATTTTATCTACAAAATCAACCACTTCAATAATTTGCTCTTCAATCTGATCAGCACGACAGAAAATATGTGCATCATCTTGTGTAAATTCACGCACTCTAAAAAGACCATGCAATGCACCTGTAAGTTCATGACGATGCACGACACCATACTCAAAATACTTAATTGGTAAATCTCTATAAGAGTGGAGTTCATCTTCATATACTTTAATATGTCCAACACAGTTCATAGGTTTTACACCAAACTCAAGCTCATCAATATGTGTAAAGTACATATTTTCACCATAGTTTTGGTAATGACCAGAAGTTTTCCACAGGTCTGAACGCAACATTTCAGGTCCACGAACTGGTTCATACCCGCGTTTACGATGTGCTTTAAAAAGTAGTGATTCTAAACGAGCACGCAATCTTCCACCAGCAGGAAGCCAAATAGGAAAACCAGCCCCAACCTCTTCACGGAAAGTAAAAAGTTTCATCTCGTTTCCAAGTTTACGATGGTCTCGTTTTTCAGCTTCTGCCATCATATCCATATAGGCTTTCAGCGATGCCTTATCTGCAAACGCAATACCATATATACGAGTGAGCATTTCATTTTTAGAATTTCCACCTAAATAAGCTCCAGAAATCTTCGTCAATTTAAAATAACGGATAAGTCCAATACTAGGAAGATGTGGTCCACGACAAAGGTCTTCAAACTCCCCTTGTTTATAGATGCTTACATCTTCATCAGGTATCATATTTAAAACTGCTTGTTTAAGATGGTCATCTTTAAACTTTTCACGAGCCTCTTCTTTAGAAATAACATAACGCTCAATAGGATACTTTTTCTTTGCAAAAGAGAGCATCTGCTTCTCAATCTTTTTCAAGTCTCCTTGCCCTATCTCTTCTGAAGTTTTAAAGTCATAGTAAAAGCCCTCTTTTACAGTTGGTCCTACATAAAACTCAGCATCAGGATAAAGAGACTTAATAGCCTGTGCCATAAGGTGTGCTGTTGAGTGTCGAAGTACTTCTAAGG
>JALSWC010000044.1 GCA_027060825.1 Sulfurimonas sp. | reverse complement strand
CAGCAATTTATAGAGAGTTTTAATCAAGGCAGATGTTCTTCAGCGTAGCCGTAGCTACGGTGAAGGTTATCTAACGCAGAGTAAAGCTCTCTATAAATTGCCCAAAGGGAGGAATAAAAAAAGCGAAATTGCACAAAACTTTTTCTCACCGTAGCTATGGCTACGCTTCAAAAAAGATTTTGCACAATTTCATCTTTTTTTCTTTCCTCTGAAACATATCTAAGTTCTGCAAGAAGTCTAATTTTTTAAAGTGAGTATTTCCTGTACATAAGTCGGTTTTTTCATCCCAATAACAATATAATCAATATCTTTTTGTTCAAGTAAAAACTCCAAGGCACACTCTTGAATTTGTTTATCACACTTCTTAAAAATATCTTTGAGCTCTGTTCTCAAACGCAGTGAACACTCATACGCTACAGTTTTTCTATACTCAACTAAAAAGAGTTCGATGTATCTTAATAAATCTTCCAAGGCATTTTTATCTATATTTTGCAAAGCTTTTTGAATATGAGGCATAATTTGTGTTATTAAGAAAGTATCATACTCGCCAACCCATCCAAATTTATGTTTGTTCATATCCATCTGCTCTATTATATTGTATAAAGGCTTTAGTAACGCATCATCACTAACTTCCAACAATTCATTGAGATAATAATCATATTCTTTACTATTGTCATAATCAGCTAAACGAAACATTAAATTATTATAGTGTGCATTTAGAGGTCTGGTTGCAAGCACTCGCAGTCCATTCTCTTTTGCCCATTTTGCACATTTAAGTCCATCTTGTTCTAAAATATTTATAGGTAATTCAATTGTAGAAAAGCTATGAGTCGTATGTCCAAGCTTATGAGCCGCCTTTTGTGCCAATTGAATCAGATCTTCATATGGCAAAAAATCTACAGCATCACTCTTTTTTGAGAAGTTCTCTGAAGAGATGCCATACGAGTCTATTTTTCCATTTTCTACCTCTTCTTCAAGAGCAGAAAACATATTAAAAATTTGCTCATACATGGCATCAAGCATCGCATCTTTTGGCATCTTTTTTTTGATTGTATCATATAAAAAATATTCAGGATTTTGAAAGAGATAGCAATCTATTTTTGTTTGATTAAGTCTTTGAAGTGACTTATCTAACTGCTCAGTTAAAGACTCTTTAGTGTCAGTATAGCCACATTTACTAATGATTTTTACTCTATTTCGTATATTATCTAGGGTGTGATCAAGAACATAGCCAATAGCACGTTCAGCACCACCATCTGTATAGTCTGCAGCTGTATCTATTAATTCAATTGAACCTTCAACAGCCTCTTTTAAGGCTTCAATATGAAGTGGATTTTGATCTGTGATTCTGTAAGTTCCAAATGCGAAAGTACTCATAAATATATCCTGAAAAGTATTTTAGAATTGGGAATTTTTGTAACTTGGAAAGATGTAGGGAAAAATCCCTACATTAGTAATTTATACTAATTCAATAAACGCCATTGGTGTAGCATCACCACGACGAATACGAGTTCTAATAATTCTAGTATATCCACCAGCACGATCAACATACTTAGGAGCTAACTCATTTACTAGAGTTTTTGTTGCTTCTTTACTTTGAAGCGCAGCGAATACTGCTCTGTGTGCATTTGAGTCATTACTACCAGCAGTAGTAATTAATTTCTCAACATAAGAACGAAGTTCTTTTGCTTTTACAGCAGTAGTTTCAATTTTACCATGTTCTATTAACGAAATACTAAGGTTCGCTAAAAGTGCCTTACGGTGAGCACTTGTACGACCTAGTTTACGATATCCATGACGATGTCTCATATCTATTCCTCTTTATTATGCCGTTATTCGGCTTCAATTTTCTTTTTTAATGCAGTCACTACGTCGTCAGCTAAATCAGCACCAACTTCGAAACCAAATTCTTGTACTTTCTCTACGATTTCATCATAAGATTTTTTTCCAAGATTTTTTACATTTTTAAGATCATTTGTACTCATAAGTACAATTTCACCTATTAGTTTAATATTTGAGCGATCAAGACAGTTAAAACTACGCGCACTTAATCCTAAACTATCTATGTTAGTAGTTAGTTTTTTCAAATCTGGCGACTCTTCAACTCTCTCTATTGTTGCAGGGGCTTTAATATTAATTTCTGAATTAAATACTGCAAGTTGTGCATACATTACTTCAAGTGAATTTCTAAACGCATCTACAGGAG
>JALSWC010000043.1 GCA_027060825.1 Sulfurimonas sp. | reverse complement strand
AGGCATTGCCTTTGTCGTGGCTCTTGGTATTCCAGTAAGTTTTATGATAGGTCTTATAGTGACTGAGTTTCTTGGTGATAGCCTTAATATGCTCTCTCTTTTAGGAGCCCTCATTGCTCTTGGTATGCTTGTAGATGAAGCAATTGTTGTTGCCGAAAATATTTATAGGCATTTAGAGGAGGGAATGGATAGAAAAGAGGCTGTAATAAATGGTGCAGCAGAGATGTTCCCTGCAGTTTTTACTTCGACACTCACAACAGTTTTTGCTTTTTTACCAATGCTTTTAATGACAGGTGAGATGGGAATGTTTATAAAAATTATACCAATTATGATAACGGTACTTCTTTTATCCTCTTTATTTGAAGCCTTTTATTTTTTACCTCTTCATGCACATGACTTTTTAAAAGTTTCTAAAGAGGGGAGTTTTACAAAACGATTTTGGGATTGGATGTATATCTCTTATAGTCGTGTTTTACACTTTTTCTTCAAACGCAAGGGAATTTCACTTTTGGTCATAGTTGTGATTATTTTGGCATTTGAATTTATTATGATAAAAAATGCAAAATTTCAACTATTCCCTGATTTTGACACAACACAAATATATGTATATGGAAAAGTTAATATAAATAATGACCTGCAAGATACGGAAAAAATTGTTACAAAAGTTGAAAAAAAGATACTTAAAAATGTGAGTAAACAGAATGTATCCTCTGTTACTTCTGTAATTGGCTTTAAAATGGATGCAAAAAACAGAGTAGAACTTGGTGAAAATATGTTTCATATTTTTATTGATTTACATGAAAGAGCTCCTGCTAATTTTTTTGATAAATATATAAGTCCCTATCTTTCAATTGAATATGATGCAAAAGTACGCTCAAGAGAAGTTGATGCAAAAGTTATAGCTAAGAGATTGCAAAAAGTTCTTAAAAATCTTAAAAATAAAAAATTAAAAGATGGTAAAAATCTTTTTGAAGAATTTGTGGTAAAAGTACCTGGTGCTGGTATTATTGCCCACGATGTAGAGATTGGTCTAAGTGCAAAAGATGGAGTAAAAGTCGTTCCTTATCTCAAAATATTAGAGAATAAGTTAGCTGCTATTAAAGGTGTGCACAATATTTCTGATGATGCAACGCTTGGAGAAAAAGAACTAAAATTGAGAGTCAATGCTTATGGACAAGAACTCGGCTTTAATGAGCAGATAATCTCTAATGATTTACGAGCATATTATTTAAAAGGCGAATATGGAAAACTTTTTAATGCACAAGGGCTTGTCCGTATTCGCATAGAGAGTGGTTTAGATAAACAAATTCATTCCATACAAAATGTAGAGTTATCAGTTCCATCATCAGGTCAATATGTAGCATTAAAAGATATTTGCGATTATAGCTATCTTCAAAGTTATGTGACTATTAAAAAAGAGGATGGAAAAAGAGTTCGTAGTCTTTATGCTTCTATTGATAAAAAGATAATTACTTCATCTGAAGTCATGAATAAAATTCGTCCCTATCTTAATGAACTCCGAGCAAAAGGAATTTCCGTAGATATTAAAGGTGAAGAGAAAGAGAACAATAAAAATAAAAAAGAGATGATGCAGTCTGGATTGATTGCTGTTTTCTTGATTTTTATTACACTTGTTTGGCTTTTTGATTCTATTAAAAAATCTCTTATTGTTATTAGTACTATTCCTTTGGTATTGTTAGGCGTTTATATTGGAAATTGGATTATGGGTTTAAATCTTACAATGCCAGGGCTTATAGGAATTGTAGGACTTGCTGGGGTTGTTGTAAATGATGGACTTATTATGGTTGATTTTATTAAAAAGGCAAAAGATACAGAAGAGTTGATGCGTCGTGCTAAAACAAGATTAAGACCAATACTTCTTACATCTTTAACAACAGTTTTAGGTTTACTTACACTCATCTTTTTCGCTTCAGGACAAGCAAAAATTTTACAGCCAATGGCAGTTTCTCTAGGTTATGGTATAGCATGGGCGACAGTTCTTAATCTTATTTATATTCCATTACTTTATGCTGTAGTATATAAAATTAAAGCACCAAAAAGTTGAGTTTACTCATATAAGCATTTTATAAGGGTTCACCTTGTATAATTCCGACCTACCAACAAAAAGTGGGTTCTTAGCTCAGTTGGTTAGAGCTCTCGGCTCATAACCGAGCGGTCGAGTGTTCGAGTCACTCAGAACCCACCACTT
>JALSWC010000042.1 GCA_027060825.1 Sulfurimonas sp. | reverse complement strand
GCCTGCTTTTGTATTGCTTCAATAGTCTCTTTGATGCTGTTTTTAATCTCAATATGCATTCCAATACCAGCTAGCTCTTGGTAGAGTGTTTGGAGTTTTGCTTGACTTGGTGCTTCATGAACTCTAAAAAGCCCTCGTTTATAGCGTTTTGCAGCCTCTTTATTGGCTAAAAGCATACAATCTTCTATGAGACCATGAGAGGGTGTCTCTTGTGAAATTGTTGTTGCAATAAGATTTGTGTTTTCATCTAACTCCATTGAAATCTCAGTCGAATGGAATTCAAATCCCTTTGCTAAACGCAACTCTTTGAGTCTATCTGTCACTTTTCTTAGTTTTGTTATCCATGCAAATATTTCTGACTCTTCTGGTGTTTTTGCTTGTAATTTCCCTTCAAAAAAGAGGTCAATCTCTTCATAATTAAAGCGTCTATCTGAGTGCATTAATGCTTCATAGACTTCAGAATGGAGAACTTCTAATGAGTTTGCATCAAGCTTTATCTCAAAAACATAAGCAAGTCTATCGACATGTGGTTGTAAAGAGCAGAGTGTCTCACTGAGTTCTCTTGGGAGCATTGGAATAGACTTATGTGGTAGATAGATAGAAAAACTTCTAAAAATTGCCTCATTGTCTAAAGCACCAAAAGGTTTTACATATTCACTTACATCTGCGATGGCTACATAAAGTGTTGAGTTTTTATCATCCCAGTAAATTGCATCATCAAAATCTTTTGCCGTGATAGGGTCAATGGTGCAAAAAGTAAGATCGCGTAAATCTTTTCGTTTTGGATATTTACTTGCATCTACTGCTTTAAAAGAGCGAGCAATTTTAAGTGTCTCTTCATCAAATGTATCATGTTTGTTAAATTGTGCAAGGACAATCTTTTCATCTACTTTTGGATCTCTAATATTACCTATTTTTTCAAGTATGCTGTTTTCTAAATTGTCAATCTTAAAAAGGTCTCCAATTTCATACTCTTGTAGTGCTTTAGAAGTCATCTCTGCACCAATAGGGTAGTGCGTTTTTAGTTCCACTAAAGAACGGCGTTGCTCTTTTTCTATAATACAAGCAACACTATAAGTCTGCTCTCTCCCTACAATTTCAGCAACTTTTGCACTCGGTGTACCTCGTTTTCCAAGCAGACGCTTCGCAATTACCAAATCACCTTCAGTAGCAACACCTAAGTCACCCTCTCCAATAAAAAGGTCTTTTACATTTTCACCAATGACATGGAGATAGGCAGTCCCTTTTTGTACAAGTCCTAAAACACCAGCACGGTACTTCGAGTTAAATTGGTATATGACATGTTTATGTGTGATGTATTTTTTTGCAAGCCATTCGTCAATGAATGGGCGTTCTTTTATGCTAATATCTTGCTCACTCAAACCATGAGTGAGTCTTATGAGTAAAGATTTCAACTGTTTCGTATCTCTATTTTATATTTTCTATTGCAGTATCAAAGCTTTCCATATTGAGTTCATATTTTTCTATTAACTCTTTTGCTGCTTTAATACTAGCATCTGTAATTTTTCCATTAATTGGAACAGCTACACGCACAACATGGAGGATTCGAGCAGGTCTTTTGTCCTCATCTGTTGCAAGGTCAGGGTTTTGACAATTTGCTATTACATCAATAAGGGTAGCATCAAATTTCCACTGCTTAAAGATTGTAGCACTTATTTCTGGTGTATCTACACCTACGATTTCTCTTTCAGCTGCTTCAACATCTTGAAGTTCTTGGAGGGCATTTTTGAATTCTTCAGTTTTTCCATCTGCCATTACTTGTTGTGCAATAAGCACTTTTCCAATTTCTACAAGAAATGCAGCAGGAGATAAAACACCAAGATAGCGGTTCTCTTTTCTTAAACACCATGCAGTTATAAGTGCATGTTGTTTTTTTGAAAGATCAGAAAACATTTCATTTGTAATTCCATAAGGTGATAAATCAAGTGAAAAACTTTTTTTCACGATGCTTGCAAGTGCAAATCCTCGGACTGTACCCATTCCAAAAAGACCAACTGCTTGGCTAATTGCATTGATTTCACGAGAGAAACCATAGAGTGGAGAGTTTGCAGCTTTTAAAATATCAGCTGTCAAGAGTGGATCTTTCTCTAAAATCTTTGCCATATCGTTAAAGCTACTATCAGGGTCTCTGTAAACTGCTTCTATCTGCATAGCCGATTCTGGAAGTGGTGGAAGTTGTTTTATTTTTTTAAGTATCTCTTC
>JALSWC010000041.1 GCA_027060825.1 Sulfurimonas sp. | reverse complement strand
TAGCTTTTTTCACCTTTATCAGCAACATAATCGACAAATTTTTTAATGGCAGGATTCATACCAGGAGCATCACCTCCTGAACAAATAATAGCTAATGACATAAATATTCTCCTCTTTATATAAAGTTTTTAGTTATTTCCTACAAAAACACACATATCAACAAGTCTTGAGCTGTATCCCCACTCATTGTCATACCATGCTAAAACTTTTACAGTTTTACCATCAACAACACTCGTCATATCTGGCACATAAGTTGAGCTATATGTAGAACCAATAAAATCACTAGAAACTCTTTTGTCATAATCAACCTCTAAAAGACCTGCAAAGTTTGTTTTTGAAGCTTTCTCAAACGCAGTATTAACATCTTCAACTGTTACATCTTTTTTTAAATTTACTGTTAAATCAACTACAGAAACATCAGGAGTAGGAACACGCATAGCGTAGCCGTTAAGCTTCCCTTTTAGCTGAGGCATAACAAGAGCCATAGCCTTTGCAGCTCCCGTTGTTGTAGGAATAAGATTAACAGCAGCTGCACGCGCACGACGCATATCTTTATTATGTTTTACATCTAAAATATTTTGGTCATTTGTATAAGAGTGTATAGTTGTCATCAAACCATTTTCAATTCCAAATTCATCATCTAAAATTTTACAAAGTGGAGCAAGCCCATTTGTTGTACAACTTGCGTTTGAGATAATTGCCTCACCCTTATAATCATCTGTATTGATATTTATAACATAAGTAGGAGTGTCATCTTTTGCAGGAGCGCTCATGACTACCTTTTTTACACCATCTTTGAGGTAAGCTTTTGCCTTTTGGGTGGTTAAAAACACACCTGTACACTCTACAACAACTTCTGCACCAGCCTTACCAAACTCAAGCTCTTCAGGATTACGAGTAGAACTCATAGCAACAGTTTTACCATTAATCATAATTGTCTTTTCATCAAGAACTTTTGCATCAACACCACTATGAACACTATCATATTTAAAAAGATACTCAAGCATATCTGGTTTTGCAGTAGTATTAATCGCTACGAGTTCAATATCATCTCTACTTGTAACAATTTTTGCTACAATCATCCCTATTCTACCTGTTCCATTTATTGCCACTTTTACAGCCATATTCTAATCCTTTATTTCTATCTTATTATAATGACATTGTATTTTTTTTCATATTAAAACATCATTTAATGAGAAAAAATGAGCTGCTTTTTTAGTAAGTGAGGAGATAGGAGCATTTTTAAGCTCATTTAAGTCAATCCAAACAACTTCATCATATAATTCATTTATATGATAAAGAGAGATAGTCAATCTATATTTTGTATAAGAGTGTTTAAATGTAGCTATAAAATTTTCCTCTATTGGATCAACACTTGGAAGCACTAACATCCCTTTATAGAGTTTCTCTTCAGAAATTTTAAGCGCTACCTTCTTGTTTTTTATATAAACACCATAAAAAAGTTCAAGACTCTCATACTCTTTTTTCTTTTTTCGTGTATAGAGTTCAGGCTCATCTTTCCCTTTACACTCTAAACGCAAAGGACACACTTCACATTGTGGATTTTTAGGTAAACAAACTAATGAGCCTAAATCCATTAAAGCAAGATTATGGTCTCTCGCATCACTTCTATTTAAAAATCTATCTGCATATTTCCAAAGAGTTTTATCTTGAACGGCTAAAAGTCCGAAGTAGCGTTTTAACACTCTTGCTATATTTGTATCAACGACAGAAACATTTTGTCTATATCCAAAACTACAAATTGCACTTGCCGTGTATTGACCTATTCCAGGAAGTTTTAATAACTCTTTTTGCTCATAAGGAACTCCTCCTCGTGCAAGCTGTGCAGTTTTATGCAAATTTCTCGCTCGAGAGTAATAGCCCAATCCACTCCAAAGTGCAAAAACTTCATCAAGTTCTGCTTCTGCTAAAGTCTCAATAGTAGGAAATCTTGCTAAAAATTTTGGATAATATTCATCTCTTACACGATTTACCTGTGTCTGCTGAAGCATAATTTCACTCACATAAATATGATAAATATTATCTGTTTTACGCCATGGAAGTTCATGCCGACCATCTGTTTCATACCAAGCTAAAAGAGCATTTTGTGCAGATTTATTTACCATATAAAAAAATAATTTAATGTAAAAAGAGCAAGAAGTTTAACAGCTGAAATAGCACTAACACCTATAATGTTCCCAATCTGGCAAGAACTACAATTTTT
>JALSWC010000040.1 GCA_027060825.1 Sulfurimonas sp. | reverse complement strand
TTTTATCTACTTTTGTATTATCATATGCAATTGCCATAATAGGAATATCATTTAAAAGTGCAAGTAAAATAATCATAATAGCCGTAATTGGATAAAAATCAAAAACTACAATTGCTAAAGTCATAAAAAATAAAATTCTAATTGTCTCTGCAATTCTATAAACAACATAACTTTTCATTCGCTCAAACACTATACGAGCTTGCTCGATTGCATCTACTATGACACGAAGACCTGGAGCCATAAGTACAATGTCGGCTGCTGCACGAGCAGCATCAGTTGCACCACTTACTGCAATACCACAATCTGCCTTTTTAAGTGCTGGTGCATCATTTACACCATCACCAGTCATTCCAACAATATGGTTTGCTTTTTGTAGTTTATCAACTATAAAGTATTTGTCTTCTGGAAATACTTGTGCAAACCCATTGGCTTTTTCTATGATTTGTACTATTTCAGATTCATGTTGTTTGACACTTCCTGCTGGAAGTGGTTGTGAATTTAACTCTTTTTGTACCTTATTTACAATATTAGCTACTTCTTTATTGAGAGCTTTTTCATCAATGCCTGTTTGTACAGTTTTTAAGATAGAACGAGAGATAATTTGGGAGAGAAAAACATACTCTTTTGTACTTTGCCCTTTGAGCTCCTTAATGTCTTCTATATCTTGACCTATCTCTAAAATACCAGAAATGTATTTTGCTACGGCAGTATTATCACCTGTAACCATTTTAACGGAAACACCTTTCGCATTTGATTCAGCTATTGCTTGTTTTGAATCTTCACGAGGAGGGTCAAAGAGAGGAACGAGCCCTACAAAATGGTACTTGTCCTCATCTGCTTTTTTATATCCGACACCTAATGCTCTAAAACCTTTTTCGGCAAAAGAATCTACTTCTTCATATGCCTCTTTTTTATCAAACTCTTGTGCATCACAGAGTTCAATAATAACTTGGGGAGCACCTTTGGTATAAATCATATTATCTGTAAAAATACCTTCAGTTTTCTTACTTACTGGATCAAAAGGTACAAATTTTTTCATCTTTTTCGCTATAAGTTTGCTACTAAGTTTGTGTGCATCCAAATAATCAAATATAGGTTTTTCTATAGGGTCTTCATTCTCTTTTTTACTTGCAAACGCAGCATATAAAAGAAGTTGGTCTTCTGTATAATTACTAGAGAGATAAGGGTCGGCGAGACTCATTTTATTTTGAGTGAGCGTTCCTGTTTTATCTGAACAGAGTATATCCATACCAGCTGCCTCTTCAATGGCTGAGAGTTTCGTAACTATAGCCTCTTTTGATGCTAAAACTCTTGCACCAAGAGCCATAGTAACGGTTAGAACTGCTGGCATAGCAACAGGAATGGCAGAGATGGTTAAAATAAGTGCAAATATGAGTAAATTTAAAAGTGGTTCTCCCTTTGATACACCATGCCAAATAATAATTCCAATAAGAAAAATTGTCATAAAAATAAGGAAATCTCCAACTTTTATAACCATTTGTTGAAAGTGTCCATTCTCCTCTTTTTCTGCTTTTGCAATAAGACCCACCGTTTTTCCAAAGTAGGTGTTCAATGCTGTAGCTGTTACTTTTGCTATCATCTCACCTTGTTTTACAATAGCATTTGCATAGAGTGTTTCGCCTTTTTGCTTATTGACAGGAAGTGATTCACCTGTAAGTGCAGATTGATCAACTTGTAAGAAGTCTCCACCACCAAGAAGCAAACAATCAGCAGAGACAACATCTCCAATTTTTATTTTAATAATATCATCAGGAACAACCTCTTTAGCATCTATACTCTTCCACTCACCTTCACGCAATACAAGTGCCTTGCGTGCTAGTTTTTTCTTCAAGACAGAGATAGCACTCAAAGCTTTTGATTCTTGATAAAAATCAACAAAAGCATTGACTAAAAGCATAAGCATAATAACAGAAAAATCTTCCCACCTATGTGCTACTGCTGAGAGAATTACAGCAATTTCAATCATCCAAGGAATGGGACCCCAAAACTTTTTAAAAAGCCGATGATACCAAGTCTCTTCTTTTTCATTTATTTCGTTATAGCCATATTTTTCAATACGCTCTTTAACATCTTCTTCGCTTAAACCAGTCAATGTATCTAAGTTTACAGTTTGCTCTTGCATCTGAAATTCCTTATTCATATTTTTGAACATGAGAAAATTATACTCTTTTTATTGTAAATAATTTGTAAGAAAAGTGACAGTTTT
>JALSWC010000039.1 GCA_027060825.1 Sulfurimonas sp. | reverse complement strand
GTGGTAACATTTGGAAGTTTTGTAATGTTTGTTGTAGAGTATAAGTAAGGTGTAAGTGCTTCAAATTCAGCTGCACAAGTATCTACTTCGTTATATTCTAGTGAAACACCAAGCTTTTTTCTTGCCTCATAGACAATATCTTCGCTTACAGTTTCTCCAGAATTTTTCAAAATAAGCTGAGAAATTCTTTTATCTGAAAAGCCATCTACTTTAATACTTCTCATTAACTCAGCATCAAAAAGAATTTTATCGCTTACTCTTGCTTCACTCTCTATCATCTCTTGCATTTGGTATAAAAACCATGGGTCGATAGCACAAGTGTTAAACATCTCTTCTATTGTCATACCTCGTCTAAAACCCTCTGCAACATAGAGTATTCTATCTGCGTTTGGACGGCGAATTTCATGTTTTACAAATTCATCATCTGCATCAATGTCGTCAAATCCACAAAGACCTGTTTCAAGTGAGCAGAGTGCTTTTTGAATAGACTCTTTAAAAGTACGCCCAATCGCCATAACTTCACCGACTGATTTCATAGAAGTTGAGAGTGTGCTTTGTGCTTCTGGAAATTTTTCAAATGTAAAACGAGGGATTTTTGTCACAACATAGTCAATCACTGGCTCAAACGCAGCAGGTGTTCCTGTAATGTCATTTGTAATTTCATCAAGTGTAAATCCAACTGCCAAGAGCGTTGCCACTTTTGCTATCGGATACCCTGTTGCTTTTGATGCAAGTGCTGATGAACGGCTTACACGAGGATTCATCTCAATGACTATCATTCTTCCTGTTTTTGGGTCAATGGAGAATTGAACATTACTCCCACCAGTATCAACACCGATTTCTCGTAAAATCGCAAAAGAGGCATCACGCATTCTTTGGTACTCTTTATCTGTGAGCGTAAGGGCAGGGGCTACTGTGATAGAGTCACCAGTATGCACACCCATTGGGTCAAAGTTTTCAATTGAGCAGACGATAATACAGTTATCTGCTTTGTCACGAATAACTTCCATCTCATACTCTTTCCATCCGAGCATAGATTCCATGATTTCTATCTCATTTATAGGACTTGCACTAATTCCCTCTTGAGCAAGTTTCTCAAACTCTTCCATATTGTAAGCGACACCAGAACCTCCACCAGCAAGGGTAAAAGAGGCTCGTGAAATTACTGGAAAACCTATCTCTTTTGCTACTTCAATGGCTTCTTCAACACTGTAAGCATTCTTACTTCTTGGTAAATCCATACCAATCTTTGTCATAGCCTCATTAAAGAGATGTCTATCTTCCCCTTTATTAATAGCTTGTGGGTCTGCACCTAAAAATTCAACGCCTTTTAGCATCCCTTTTTCATACATGCTCATAGCAACATTAAGTGCAGTTTGCCCTCCCATTGTAGGGAGTACTGCATCTACATTTTCATCTTTTATGATTTTTGCAATAATCTCTTCTTTAATAGGCTCAATGTAAGTTCTATCTGCAAATTCAGGGTCCGTCATAATTGTAGCAGGGTTTGAGTTTATAAGTACAACACGATAACCTAGCTCTTTGAGTGTTTTAACAGCTTGTGTTCCAGAGTAGTCAAACTCACAAGCTTGACCGATAATAATAGGACCAGAACCTATAAGTAAAATTGTTTTGATGTCAGTGCGTTTTGGCATTTGTTACCTCTTGAAAATGTATATGTAAAAATTTGCTTATTATACTCAAGAGGCACTTAATATTTGATGAGTTTAATACTCAAAAGTATAAATAAGGGATAGAAGTCCAGAATAGATAAATTTTTTATTTACTATTGGAGAGTTGTAGGCAGTTTGTGGAATTAAATCAGCCCTTAGATTTATAAGTGTTGCAAGTTTTTTTGTGAGTGGATAACTGATGTAAGTTTGTGCGCCAAAAAGTACTCCGTTACTTGGTGTATATGCTGGTCTTACTCCATCAATTTTTTCTGATTTTTTTACACCGTAGTAGTAATCAAGAAATTTTTGTGACTGGTAAATAACAATCAAACTTGGATAAAAACTCAACTTATTGAGATGGTATTCGTCTCCTATCTCTGTTTTAAAAATCCATGTGTCATACCTGCCAAGCATATCGGTAAGGAGCATTGTCTCTATGTGCTTTTTATGGTAACTTGCACTAAAAGCAAGACCTGCTTCAAAGCTTGTTTTTCTCTCATCCATACCTTTTAAGGTTTTAGAATCACTTGCTTTATATCCGTAAGTTCGAGGCTGTGCCGTGATGGAAAATCCCCATGCATACTCTTTCTCTTTTTTTCCTAAAAAGTACATCCCAATTCTACTCCAACGGATATAAAAAAGAGAGTTGTCAAAGAAGATAACAGGGGATGGAACAAGAATAGAAGAAACATTTTTATAGGGTTGTGTTTGGATATATGAACCAAGCCCTATAGTTACTTTTTGTTTGGCATTGCTTGCATTTAGTGTAAAGAATAAGAGTGATAATATAAGTAAATATTTCATTTAAGACTCCGTATTATATAAAAATAATTAGGTTCATAAGAGTGAAAATAGGGACTAATTGTAGCACTTTGATACCCTTGTAGTTGTTTAATTGAGATTACTTTTCCAACTTTTAAACCTTTAAAAAATATTTTATCAAGTCCTGAGGTTGTTACTTCATCTCCAATATGAATATGAAACCATGCAGGAATAAAATTGACAATAATATTTTCCTCACTATTTCCATGTGCAATTCCAGGTGCTTTTTCTTTGCCAACAGAGACGGCATAGGTACTTTTAATATCACTATTTAAGAGTGCTAGTGGTTTATTATGTTTGTTAATAACAATACCAGCTACAAAATTATTATAAAGTAGTCCGTAAATTTTTGAAGTATTATAGTCTGGTATATCAATCCAAAGACGGTTGAAATCTCCAAATTTTTGGTATGAACTTGCATGGACAAGTTCAAATTGTGGATTTGATGCGAAAGTTTCATTATTTTCTTTATATAAATCTTTTAATTGATTATTGCAATCTTGTAGTTGAAGCTGTAACGCATTGTATGTTTGAAGTTTTTTTGTAAGTAGCTTGATTCTATTTGCTTGAAACAAATATTTATCTATGGTGTCATCAACATAATTTATTCCTTTAAAATAACTATTTTTTAGAGAATTAAGTGTAGTGATAAAAGGTGATTGGATTACAGGCGAGTAAATGATAGCACCTCCAAAGAGTACTATCAGTAAAAAAAAGTATAAGAGTGACTTTTTATTCATTCTCAAAAAGTTCTTGAAGTAAGTCTATCTCTTCTAATGCTTTTCCTGTCCCTAATGCAACAGCAAGAAGTGGTTCATCTGCTACAAAAACTGGAATTTTTACTATGTCTGAGAGGTATTTGTCAAGTTGACGGATAAGTGCACCACCACCAGTAAGAATAATACCATGGTTTACAATATCGCCTGCCAAATCAGGTGGCATGCGTTCGAGTACATCACGAAGTGCTTCTGCTACCTCCACAAGTGGCTCTTTCATAGCTTCTCTTGCATCTTCACTTGTAAGTTCCACAGAACTTAAAAGCCCTTCAATTTGATCGCGTCCATTTATAATCATAGTAAGATTTTCATCAAGACTTACAGCAGTTCCTATGTTGATTTTAATCTCTTCGGCAACCCTTTCACCTATAAGAAGGTTGTACTTTTTTCTTACATAGTTAACGATGCCCTGATCTATTGTATCCCCAGCAGTACGAATACTTTTTGAAAGCACAAGTCCACCTAATGAGACAACACCAATCTCTGTAGTTCCACCACCAATATCAACAACAAGATGCCCTTGTGGCTCACGAATATCCACACCAGCACCAATTGCTGCAGCCATAGGTTCTTCTATAAGAAAAACTTCACGAGCACCTGCACTGAGTGCTGACTCACGAACAGCTTTACGCTCAACCTGTGTTAAACCATAAGGAACACAAATAATAATACGAGGAGAGATAAGTGCACTTCTTCCATGTGCTTTTTCAATGAATTTTCTAATCATCTTCTCTGTCATATCAAAGTCTGCAATAACACCATCTCTCATAGGTCTAATAGCTTTAATATTTCCTGGAGTTTTCCCAACCATATCTTTAGCTTCATGTCCAACTGCTAAAACGCGTTGTTGCCCATATTTTTCAGTTTTGACTGCAACAACAGAAGGCTCATTTATAATAATACCTTTTCCTTTAGCAATAACAATTGTATTTGCCGTTCCTAAATCTATTGAAAGGTCATTAGAAAAGAGACCTATTACTTTATTAAATATCATTATTTTGCCTTATGCCGTTTTTCGAGAAGATTTTTTTATATAAACAGGCTTTTCACTCTCTTGTATTACCTCTTTTGTAATGAGAACTTCATATCCAGAATATTCAGGAAGTTCATACATAATATCTATCATACTCTCTTCTAAAATTGCTCGTAATCCACGAGCACCAGTTTTGCGTTTAATCGCTTTTTGTGCAATTGCTCTCAAAGAATCTTCTTCAAAATTAAGTTCAACATTATCAATTGTAAAAAGTTTTTTGTACTGTTTAATTAGTGAATTTTTTGGTTCAGTTAAAATACGAACCATATCATCTTCTGTAATTTCATTAAGAGAAGCAATAATAGGAAGGCGTCCTACAAGCTCTGGAATAAGTCCATAATGTACTAAGTCATCTGGCTCAACCATATCGTAAGTTGGTTTTGCTTCCTCTTTTGTCTTCTTTTCATGTCCAAATCCAAGTACATTTTCACCCTGTTTGCGTTTAAGAATTTCACTAAGACCATCAAATGCTCCACCACATATAAAAAGAATATTTGTTGTATCAATTGATGTAAACTCTTGATTTGGATGCTTTCTTCCACCTTTTGGTGGAATATTTACAGAAGAACCTTCTATGATTTTAAGAAGTGCTTGTTGTACACCTTCACCACTTACATCACGAGTGATAGAACGATTTTCACTCATACGAGATACTTTATCTACTTCATCAAGAAAAATAATTCCTTTTTGCGCGCGTTCTACATCTCCATCTGCTGCTTGAATAAGTTTTGTTAAGATATTTTCTACATCTTCTCCAACATAACCAGCTTCGGTAAGACTTGTTGCATCTGCTATGGCAATAGGAACATTTAATACTCTCGCTATGGTTTGAGCCATAAGCGTTTTACCACTTCCTGTTGGACCAATAAGCAAAATGTTTGATTTTGCTATTTCAGTATCATCATCTGTTGCACTATGGAGTTTAAAAATTCTTTTATAGTGGTTATACACAGCCACACTTAGAAGTTTTCTTGCTCTCTCTTGTCCAATGATATATTCTCCTAAAAAGTTATTTAACTCTTTTGGTGTCATAAGTTTATCGACAGTATCTGTAAGTTGATTATTTGTTTTTTGTGCGAGTTCTTTTTCGTCACCAAACATAATTTTATAGGCTGATACTACGCAGTTTTTACAGATGTAAACACCATTTCCTGCTATAAGTGGATTTTTTTCGCTTTCACTTGCGTCACAAAAACTACAATGTCTGTGAATCATATATTTTTCCTTTCAAACGGTATTCCGCGTTTTGTTTTAATTACAAAGTTACATAAATCTGTTACATAAAAATTTTTTGTCTCATCAAGTATTGTACTTGCAGTCTCTTTTAATGGTTTGCCTGATTCAAAAAGTTCTCTATAAGCACTTTTAAGTGCATTTATATCTTTTCTATCAAGATTTCTGCGTAAACCTGTTAAATTTAAACCACGCAATGAAGCACGGTTTCCCTCAGCCATACAATATGGAGGAATATCTTGTGCTAAAGCACTAGCACCACCTACCATGGCATAGTCACCAATATGTACAAATTGGTGTATCGGTGTTATACCACCAACAACAACATAATCACCTAGTTCAACATGTCCAGCAAGTGTTACTGCGTTTGCTAAAATACAATGATTTCCTATAATTACATCATGTCCTAAATGGACATAACCCATAAATAGATTGTGATTGCCAACAATCGTTTTTCCACCGCCACCTTTTGTTCCAGGGTTAAAAAGTGTAAATTCTCGAATTGTATTGTCATCACCAATAATAAGCTCAACATCTTCACCGTTAAACTTCAAATCTTGTGGAATGGAACCAATGACTGCATTTGAAAAGATTCTATTGTTTTTACCAATTATTGTTTTTCCATAAATAGAACTATTTGCTGCAATGGTAGTTCCATCGCCAACAACTGCTTCACTAGATATAAAACAAAAAGGTGCTATTGTGACATCTTTACCAATAACTGCACCATCTTCAACAATGGCTAATTCAGATATTTTTGACAAAATATGACCTTTATTTATCTACAATCATAGCTTTTAATTCAGCTTCACTTGCAAGTTTGTTATCAACATAAGCTTCACCTTTAAGCATCCAAATAGTACCTTTTTGTTTGATAACTGAGATTCTATATTCAAGTTGATCACCAGGTCGCACAGGAGTTCTAAATTTTGCTTTGTCAATACTCATAAAGTAAACTACTTTATTTGCAATCTCTTCTTCACTTAATTCACCCATACTTAAAAAAGATAAAATACCACCAGCTTGTGCCATTCCTTCTAAAATCATAACCCCTGGATATATAGGGTGACCTGGAAAGTGACCTTGAAAAACAGGTTCAGAGATAGAGATATTTTTATAAGCGATGATTGATTCACCTTTTGTCATGTCTGTCACTCTGTCAACAAGCAAAAATGGATAACGGTGAGGTAATATTTTTTGAATTTCTACAACATCTAAAAGCATAATTAGGAAACCTTTGTAATAATATATTTTTGATATTTTAGCTAATTTTTTGTTAAGAAAAGATAATACTCTCTTTTGTATCTTCATAGACCTTAGCATCAAGAGTGAGTGTGAGCTTTGTTTGTGGAATTTCCTCAACGATTATAATAGGCGTTAAATCATAATTTGAACCAGAAATATTTGTGCGAAGTGTTAGCTCTTGTTCAAAATTAAGAGGATTATAAATAATCTCTTTAATAGATTGGAAGTCACTCTGTGTGAGTGCATTAAAAGTTTCACGGGTTAAAAATTTTATCTCTTCACGATTAAAATAGTTTATATTCTTATGGGTAAATTCTACTCTTCCTTGTGCTTTTTTACGAGGAAGTGTTGAGTAACTAAGTGCATAAGCATCTATTACATCTTTTTTTCCTGAGACCAATTTTAGACTAAATTGACGATAATTTAAAAATTTTTGCTTAATGATTTTATAGTTTATATTTTGTTCTTCGAGTTCGTTGCGTTTCGTATAAAATGCTAATCTTTCTTCAATAGATGCAGGAAGGATTTGCCCAGAAATGGGAGAAAACATCTCATCCATAATTCTATTTTGTTGTTCTCTTTGCATAGTAAGACCAAAAATACAACCACAGTAATCTTGACGATAGAGTTGCTCTTCTTTTGTGACTCGGCTTTGATCTTGCGTGCCACCATTACTTCTGTAATCAACTGCAACAAACTCAACATCATGGCTTTTGTAAAATTCATCACCGACACGCTTGAGTTGTTCTTGAGATTTGAGAGGACTTACAAGGAGTGTAGTTGTGATTTTTTTTTCACCAAGTTCAAGTGCTTTTTTTGCACTGACTTTGAAGCGTCTATCAAAGCAAACTTCACATCTTGCACCTTTTTCAGGCTCTTTTTCTAAGCCTTTTACAACTTGCATCCAACTTTCAAAATCATATTCACCTTCAAGGAGTTCAATGCCGAGCTTTTTACAACTTCGTTTTACATCAAGTAAGCGTAATTGGTACTCTGAGTATGGATGGATATTGGGGTCATAAAAAAAACCAGTGAGTTTTTCATTGGGGAAATCTTGTTG
>JALSWC010000038.1 GCA_027060825.1 Sulfurimonas sp. | reverse complement strand
CAGTGGCTCTATTTTCTAAAAAATGCAGATAGTTTAACTATGATACCAAAAGAGTTTGACAACTCCATTCAAAAAGCCTTAAATACAGTCAATGAAGCTGGTATGTCTAAAGAAGAGTTAGAGATGCAACATAAAAGAAAAGAGTTTATCTCTGTGCAGAAACTTGCTATTTTAAAAGCTGATAAAGATGGCTTTAAAAAAGGAATGGAGAAAGGTTTAGAGAAAGGAATTCAAAAGGGAATGGAGAAAGGTATGCAACAAGGTATAGAACAAAGAAATATTGAAATGGCTATCAATCTTTTGGATGTTTTAGATGTTGAAACTATATCTTTAAAGACAGGACTAAGTGTAGCTGAAGTAGAAAATTTAAAACATAAAAGTTAAAGGTAACTATTGCAAAAAAATTGTATGTTGGACAGAGAAAAAGTATTTATGAGGGATAAAATATGATTAAATTCGTCGGAGCAGGTCCTGGAGACCCCGAACTTATAACAGTTAAAGGTATGAAAGCCTTGCAAGAAGCAGAGGTTGTGCTTTATACGGGGTCGCTTGTGCCTCGTGAACTGCTTGATTGGTGTCAAGATGGGACTATTATAGAAAATTCTGCAGATATGAATTATGAGGATATTTTTGCTTTTATCAAAAAATATGCTGAGAAAAAGTTTGTGCGTCTGCATACGGGTGATAGTTCTATCTACTCAACTATTGCCAAACAGATAGCATTTTTAAAAGAAGAGGGCATAAAGTTTGAGATAATTGCTGGGGTGACGGCTGCATTTGGTGCGGCAGCATCAGCAGGGATTGAATATACCATTCCAGGGGTTTCACAAACACTCATTATTTCACGAGTAGAGGGAAGAACGCCAAATCCTGAAAGTTTAGAACAACTCCTTTCAAACAGGCACTCCTCTTTTGCTTTTTATCTCTCTATTACGCTTATAAAAAAACTTAAAGAGACTGCCTATAAACTTGGTTATAGTAAAGATACTCCTTGTTGGGTGGTAGAAAAAGCGACTTGGGCAGATGAAAAAGTTTATAAAGGGACGATGGACAACATAGAAGAAAAAGTAGTGCATATAAAGGGTGTGGCACTTATTTTATTTGGTGAGTTTTTACATCAAAAACCAACACAAGAGTCCCATCTTTATGCAAACAAATACAAACAAGAGAGTCAAAGGAGATCAAAAGCATTATGAAAATAGCCATAGCAACTATAAATAACCCCTCACTAGCATCAGCAAAAAAACTACTTCCCTATTTAAGTGAACATGAGTGCCATGTTTTTAACAAATCTGAGGAGGGAGGAAACTTTCATAAATTTAATAAAGTCGATGATATTATGCCAACGGCATGGGCAGAGTTTGATGCCATCATCTTTCTTATGGCAACAGGTGCTGTCATTCGTAAAATTGCACCCCATTTAAAAGATAAAGCAACCGACCCTGCTGTGCTTATCATGACGCTTGATTTAAAGCGAGTTATCCCTCTGCTTTCAGGGCATTTAGGGGGTGCAAATGAACTTGCAACTGAACTAACTCAAAAAATAGAGGGGTGCGTAAACTTTGTTACAACAGCATCAGACCAGATAAAAGTGCTTGCTTTTGATATGTTTGCAAAAAAGCATGGCTTTGCAATAAGTAATCTTAAATCTTTAGCAGAGGTTTCTAATGCTATTATAAACAAGAAAAAAGTGCAAGTGCTTAGTTACCCATGTATGATTGATGCAGTCAAAGCATTTGAAGGCTATAAAGAGGAAAATTTCAGATTTTTTATGCCAGATGATTTAGAAAATTTGGATGAAGATATTCCAACTGTTTACATTACTCCTCAAAAATTACCAAATAATGCACTCCAAATTCATCCTCAGGAGATTGTCTTAGGATTGGGGATGAATAGAGGAACGAGTGCAGAAGAGATAGACAAAGCCGTGCAGAGGTTCTGTTTTGAGCATGGTATTGAAAAAAAGCAGATAACTAAACTTGCAAGTTTTACGGCTAAGGCAGATGAAGAGGGTTTATTAAGCTATGCAAAAAGTGTAAATACTGAGTTAGAATTTTTCTCTGAAGATGCCATTAATGCACTTACACAAGAGTTTAGCCCCTCACAAGCAACAAAGTTTTTTAACATCAAAGGAGTAGCAGAACCAGCTTCACTTTTGGCTAGTAAAAATAAAACACTCTTTTTAAGTAAGAGAATTTATGGTGGCGTTACAGTTGCCGCATCATTTT
>JALSWC010000037.1 GCA_027060825.1 Sulfurimonas sp. | reverse complement strand
ATAAAGACAGAAGTTGTAATATCGCTTAATCTATTTTTTATAGCATTATTACCCTGAACATCTATATCAAAAATCACTAATTTACCCTCAGAGAGTGCTTTTTTTACTGGTTTTAATGATGTTCCATAGTAGTTACTATGCACCAAAGCATGTTCTAAAAACTGTTCCTCTTCAACCTCTCTTTCAAACTCCTCTTTATCTACAAAGTAGTAATCAACACCATCTCTCTCACCCTCACGCATAGGTCTCGTTGTTGTAGATATGGAAAAATAGGTCTCACCAATATCATCTATAATTTTCGCTATTAAAGAACTTTTACCCGCACCACTTGGACCTGAAAGAACTAACACAGCGCCATTAATTTGACTCATAATTAATCCTCAAAACTTATATTGATAGTAATTTTTGCACCTTTCATTGCTGCAACTACATTTTCATTTTCTAATGCACTTAAAAGCGTTCTTAAAGATTCTACAGCTCCCTTTTTATTCTCTTTTTCCAGAGGAATTTCTGTCTCTGTATCAACAATATCATCTGCTTCTTCTTCACTCTCTGTATCAATTGCTTCATCTACAACTTCTTCACCTAAAGCAACTTTTAAATCTTTACTATTTAAAGTAGCAAAAGAGTCTATTTCGTTATTAGCAATTTCAAGGAGAGTATCTTCATCTACTTCACTCTCTAAATCTTCTTGGGAAAGTTCCTCAACAGCGTCTTCAATCTGCGTTTGTAAATTCTCTTCAAATTCCTCAGCTTCAATTATATCTTCAGGTAGCTCTTCATTATCGGATATAATTTCATTCTCAGCTAAAGCATCTTCATCTTCATCTTCCAAATCTAATTCTGCAAGATCTAAATTTATCTCATCATCCAAAGCTATATCTTCAACTGTCTCATCCGTACCAAAATCTTCTAATTCTACATCTTCACCTAACGGTTCTTTGGCAATTGCTTCGTCTGCTTCATCTTCTAAATCTAAAGACAAATCATAATCAAGATCCACATCTTCATCATCAAGTAACTCTTTGACTTTTTGTGCTTCCTCATCATCTAAAACACTTTCACCAAGATCTTCATCATCTAAAATCAACTCATCGTCCATATCTTCGAGTTCATTCACATCTTCAAGCTCATCCAAATCGTCCAAATCATCCAAACCTTCTAGCTCAAGTCCATCAAGTAATTCTTCATCTGATACATCTTCAGGAACATCCTCTACAACATCTAAATTTTTCTTTAGATTTGTGATAAGTTCTACCAAATCAGTCGGTAAAAATGGTTTTTTAATTGTTGCAGAGAAATTTTCACCATTTTTATTGTCACGAGAACATATAAAAAGAGATTTTTTAAACTCTATCTTATTTTGCAACTCTGCATAAGCATCTTCATTGTACTGGGCATCATCTATAACTAAAAGGTCATAGCTTCCTTCTGGCGCTTCTTCTATACTGTGTGCAGCTGTAACTTCATCATCAGTTTTTTGAGCACTTAAAGTAACTAACTTTGTAACTACTGGATTATCATTTAAAAGTAATATCTTCACATATATTCCTTTGAGAGTATTCTCACCATTGTAGCAAAATTAAACTAAAAAAAAGTCCCCAACATATTAAATGCTTCTTGCACTTGTTCTTTAAGAACAAGCATAATAGCAGTTAGAGTTGCAATCAAGACACTAAACGCAACCGTAATTTTTATGGGAAAGCCTATAACTAAGAGGTTAAATTGTGGCATAGTCTTCATTAACATTCCAAATATGGTATCTGAAAGAAGTGAAAGTGCCGTAACAGGAAAAGCAATCATAAATCCAACCATAAACATATTTGCAGTAGCGTGCATAATATAATGAAAAAAACTTTTTGTTATTATAAATCCACCCAAAGGAACTGTATCTAAAGTGCGTGCAACAAAAAGTAAAATCCAATGGTGTAAATTGAGAGAAAGCAACACCATTAAACCTAAAAGTGACAAAAATTGAGAGATAATAGGCATAGAAACACCTGACTGAGGGTCAATTGCACTTGCCATAGAAAATCCCATCATATAAGATATTATTCCACCTGCAAAAGTTATTACATTATATGCTAGTTGTAAAACTATACCTACAGAAAGGCCTAAAATAAGCTCACCCAATATTGCTACAACTATAGTTGGAATATTTATATCAATAGCTGGAGGGGGCATCGAAGAGTAAAAAAAAACAGTAAAGAAAAAAGCCATAGTTGCTTTTATATT
>JALSWC010000036.1 GCA_027060825.1 Sulfurimonas sp. | reverse complement strand
GAATATAAAGAGGAAAAGATAAGGAGTAGTAGAATAATGGTTTTTATATACATAATAGAATTTTACACTTTTTTAGTAAATATGTTATAATTCCCCAAAAGTAAGGGCAAATGTGGTCTTGAATATTTTCAAGAGAATTTACATTATGTTAACCATTGGAGATAATAAAAGCAAAATGAATACTACAACTACAAAAGAACAACTAATTAATGATATTCAAAATTTACTTAATACCTATAAAGGTGTTCAGCAAACTTCTATTGATCCAAATCTTTTACAATTTATGGATCATAATACTTTAAAACAAATCATAGGAAATCTTCTTGATCAAAAGGAAGCTTCTAAAGAGAGTGATATTGAGTGGTTAGAACAATTTAAAACAAAATAATATATAGATTTTAGTATTTTTTAAGGATAAAATCTATATAATTTCGGCTCAGCAAAACAAGCTGATTTTCACTTTAGTGGCCCCATCGTCTAGCGGTTAGGATCCATGGTTTTCATCCATGTTACAGGAGTTCAATTCTCCTTGGGGTCACCACTACATACACCTTTTAAACCAAATATCCTTAAAATTCAACAATTTCTATGTTTATATATATCGTTGCCCTGCTCTTTGTTTTAAAAAGAGCTTATTTGAGCATAGCTACAGTATCTCCAAATTTTACTTTTTTTCCTGCTTTTACAGACAACTCTTCAAACATCCCTTTTTCTGAGATAATAACGATAGTTGAACCCATCTCAAAACATCCAAAATCATCACCTTTATCAAGATATAAATCTTTAAATTTATAAACCTGTTCGCCAACAACATCTGCATCCGTTTGAATACGAGGCTCAAAATTTACTTGCATAACACCAACATTTAAAGCACTTACAAGAACCATATAAAATATTTTCCCTTCCATAGTCTCACATTGAAGTACAATTCTTTCATTTTCAATAAAAAGATTAAGACGCTTTTTAAGTGATGGAATATTTACAGGATAAAATTTTCCTGGAATATGTACGGCTTTAAGAATTTTCATATTTGTTGGAATATGGTAACGATGATAATCTTTTGGAGAGAGATAAAAGTTCATAAAATCTCCATCATGAACACTCTTTTTCTCTTCATCACTAAAATTTTGACCTAAAAATTCATCTATTTTATAACGCATACCTTTTATTTGCAGAGCATAATCATCTATTAAAGTGCCACATTCAGAAATAAGTGAATCACAAGGAGAGATGAAGTCCTCTGCATTTAAAGAGTAATGTCTTGGTTCTTTAAGGTGTCTTGTAAAAAGAGCATTGAGACTTTTATAGGTCTCTGGTGAATGAAATTCACTCATATCAAGCCCCATAAGCCCAACATAGCTTCTATTTACTATATTTTGAAACCAATGTGGAAACTCTTTTGAAGCAAATTTTCCAAATGTTTGTGATATTGCTGATGTTATATGTCTTTTTTGCATTTTTACCTCTTTTAGTTAATTTTTCTTTTTGCTATCTCTTCAAGTAAAACAGTTGCATAAGAACCCTTTGGAAGAGTAAAATTCAACTCATACTGTGCTTCAACTTGATTAAAACGCCCTTCTATATCTGTCGGATAAATCCACGCATAGCGTCTTGCTCCATCTGCATTTATCTCATCGTCATACTCTTTTTCTATCACCCATGCCAGTCCATTTGCATGCGTTGCTTTTTTACCACATAAAAGCCCTGTTACACTAATATTACGCTCATTAAAGCGTTTTATATCTTCTTCCTCTCCACCAAATTCAAACAATCTCCCATGAGGATAATGTTCCATAATATCGCCATCAATAAGCTTGAAAGAGTGTTTTTGCTTTTTCATTTTTTGAAGTTCATTATTTGGTAAATTTAACAGCGTTTCAAGTTCACCCACTTCAAAACTAGCTACAAGAGAATTTATCTCTAATCTTCGAGAGAGCCAAAGATTAAACAGATGCGATTGGTAAGCATTTATAAGCAATTTTTTTACCCGCGGATTTCGCTCACGAGCATCGCCTTTAGCAAGTTTTTCACCAAGTATATGATTGTCTCCATCATTACCAAAACGCTGATAACCAAAAAAGTTTGGCATACCCTGCTTCTCAATATTTTTCAGTGCTTCATCTATTTTTATAGCACTTGTAGGATTTACCTTTTTGAGTTTAATATAAAAACGGTTTCCTTTAAGATGCCCTACTCTTATTTTATTGTTATGGTATGTTTTTGAGATAATTTTTATGGCGTCATGATTAAA
>JALSWC010000035.1:1576-2281 GCA_027060825.1 Sulfurimonas sp. | reverse complement strand
AGTTATAGCTGATTCTTTATTCATAAGAGATAGTGCATCCTCAAAGCTATATCCATCTTTTATAAGTTCAATACCAAATGGGATATTTCTCATCAAAGCACCATTACCTTGTGAATCTTTATCTCTGCTATTAGCAACTAAAACTTTTTTTGTATGGATACCTATGCCATCATTATCGCCATCAGTTTTCGCCCAATATCGATACTCTAAAAAAAGAGTAGAAAGTTTTATTGTGTGATACTTGAGATAGTGATTTAGAAGTATTCTAGCCATTTTTGTATCATCTGTAATGTTTTTTTCTATAGAGATATTTGGTAATTTATCTATATCAAATTTAACACCTTGAAGACCCATCTCTTCAAAATAACTACCATAACTATCACCACATGCGAGGGCAAGTAGAGAGTAGTTCATCATCTATTTTTCAATAGATGATCTATAAGTTTACTCATTCCTATAACTAAATCTATCTCTTTTATATCTTTATTAAGTTCATTATTGCCACCTTCCATCATGCTTATTGCTAATTTTAGGGTATTAAAACCTTTTTTGTTGATTAGCTCTGCTAAGAAATCTAGCTTTTCATCCATAGTTGTTTCGTGCCATTCAGAGCAAGTTGTTTGAAAACAACCTCTTGTTTCCCATATATCAGCCCACTCATTTGCTTCTCTTATCTCATCTTCAATTGACATTTTTTATCCTTTT
>JALSWC010000035.1:0-1566 GCA_027060825.1 Sulfurimonas sp. | reverse complement strand
CTTATTTATATAGCCATAAGAGTTGAGCATCTACAACTCTATATCCAAGCCCTAGCATAACATCTCTATAAAAATCTAATTGCTTTTGATACTTCTCATTTTTATTATCTGTTTCACTGCCTGTTTTAAAATCAACTATCACCCAACCATCTTGCACTTCATCAAAGTAGATAAAATCAATAAAGCCAATTTTGTCATCAATATTAAACTCCAATTCAAAATGATGTTTCACTCCATTTTTGAGTAGTTCATAAACATTACTTTTGTAAAAACTATTCATATTTTCGGTGATAGTTTTTCTTTGTTCTTCCTCAAAAATCATCATCTTATCGAGTATTTTATCTTGATTTTCTCTAAAATTATTCCAATATAATTCTATGATTTTATGAGTAGCCGTACCTAAGTTTGCAGCTATATTATTATCACTTGTAGTTTCATTATCAACTGTGGCACTTACTAAGCTATTTGATTTGAAAGTTATCGGTTTTAGAGAGTGTGTTACATACTTGACTTCTGATTTTGCTATATCTTCTGTTGGAATTTTATCTAGCACTATACAGTGGCTCTCATTTTGTCCATAGAGTTTATCTTTATCTATTTTTAATGCCTGACATATCATTTGAAGATAACTATCTTCACGAAGAGATATACCAGCATCTTCTTTTTGTTTTAGATTTGCTGAAATCACAACATCATGTTCAGCTCTCGTAAGTGCTACATAAAGCAGTCTTTTCTTCTCAGCAAGATGCTTGAGTTTATCAATTTGCTTTAATACCCTATGGCTTAATGGAGTATAATCATTTATCTTAAAACCAACTATCTCTTTTGATTCATTATTTAGAGTAAAGTTATTATGTTTTAAAGCATCACTTGTAACTTGCCCATACAATCCTTTTTCACTATGTCCTAGCAGAACTAAAGGGTATGCTAAACCTTTTGTGGAATGGATAGAACATATCTCTATAGATTTTGTATTATCAGACTGAAAAAAGGCTTCATTCTCTTTGGCTTCGCTAAAATAAATAGCATTTTCAACCAATGATAAAAATCTATATAGATTTACTTCACTAGAATTTTCGTAATCATTACATAATGATAGGAACTTATAAAGATTTGCTACTCTTTGCTCTATGTCATCGTAGTGTGCATATACTCCCATGATATTTGAATCATCATAGATATATTTTACTGTTTGCGATAGTGTCATATTATTTAGTATCTCTACATAATGCGTTAGCTTATCACTCACTCTGTTGGTATCTAAATACTCTTTGATACTATTGTCATCACATCTTAGTATGTTTGACCTCATAGCACCAACTATATAATATTTTTGAGAATTACTGAATGGTTCATCTTGTGGTTTCGATAAAATATCAATAGCTTTTAAAACATTAAATATATCATTGACCTCTTTAGTATAGTAAAAATTATCACTAGCACTTACTTTGGCAGTAATCCCTTTAGCTCTTAACTTCTGTTTTAACTCTAGCATTTTGGTACTACTGTCAAATATGATAGCAATTGCTTTTTCTTCATCAGTAATTAACTTAGATATATGTTGAT
>JALSWC010000034.1 GCA_027060825.1 Sulfurimonas sp. | reverse complement strand
ATCTGCTATCCAAGGTATCATGAAACGCATCAAGGCTAAAGGCATAGAAGTAATCATCTATGAACCTGTAATGCAAGAAGATGAGTTTTTTAACTCTAAGGTTATAAAAGATTTAGAAGAGTTTAAAGCTATGAGTGATGTTATAATTGCAAATAGATTTGAAACTATTTTAGAAGATGTTAAAGAGAAAGTATATACCCGTGATATATTTAATAGTGATAGTTAAAAAACAATAGGAGTTTAAAATGTTAGCATTAAATATTGACAATCAAGAGATTGAAAAATTTTATAAACAAGAGTGCAATAATAATCAATCAACATTTGTAGAAAATATACTTCAATATATAAATATATATAAAATTAAAGCTTCAGTTAAACAAGGTATGGAAGAGATTAAAGAGATGCAATCAGGTAAAAGAGATGAGCAAGAATTGAGAAGCTTTTTAGATGAACTATAGGATTATACCATCTGACGAGTTTAAGAAAAATGTTAAAACTCTTAAAAAGAACTTGAAGAGCTAATTAAATGTTTATTGAATGATGGTATGAAATAATGATAAGAGATACAAAAGATTTAGAAGAGTTTAAAAGCATGAGTGATGTTATAATTGCAAATAGATTTGAAACTATTTTAGAAGATGTTAAAGAGAAAGTATATACTAGAGATATATTTAATAGTGATAACTAAAAGGATAAAAAATGCTAAGAGAGATTATTAGAGCAACAAGTGAAAACTTTAGTATTCATATACCTAAAGAATATATAAATACAGATCTAGAGATATTAGTATTGCCTTTTAATGAATTTAAAAATAAAATAAAATCGAAAGAAAGCAATGAAATAAAAGCTTTTGCTAATCATTCAGCAAGTACTATAGAAGAGTGGCTTGATGATAGTGAGGATAAAATATGGAACTAAAACAATATGATTTTGTTGCTATACCAATAAGTAGTAAAATCGATAAGCTTAAGGAAGATGAGATCCTTATATGTAATAACGATTTTGAAATTGGAAGTATAAAACAAGTGTCAAAATTAATGGTAAGAAAAACATTTGTTGTATCCAAAGAAGTTGTAATTAAAAAATATGGAACTTTATCAAAAAGTTCTTTTTTAAAATACCATAATAATTTTTGTAAATATTTTGGATGTAATGATGAATAAATCAAAAAAGATTTTGCTCACAGCAACAGCAGGTTTCATAGGCTACCACTTAGCCAAAAAACTCCTAGAGAGAGGCGATGAAGTAGTAGGTATAGATAACATAAATGACTACTACGATGTAAATCTAAAATATGGAAGATTAGATGTTATATAAAAAAATAAAAAAGATACCAAAATTAAATAAGGCAGAAATGCTAAAAAAATATATTTCAAGATTTAGTAGTGGTAATATAAGTTTACAATTTGGAAACTATATAACCCAAAAAGAGATAACTTTGAAAAAAGACAATATTTTAAAACATAGGTTTATTTAGTGCAAGAACTATTTAATGATAGGTATCAAGGTAAAATTTCTATTTTAATAGAGATTTTTGCAGATGCTGAAAATAAAATAAAATCGATAGAAAGAGAAACTTCAGAACTATCTATTCCATCAGTAAATCAACTGAGATATGTAGCTTATCATCTTATTGAGATATTGAAAAATAGCGAAAATATAGATGAAGAACTTGATAAAGCAATAAATCATGCAAAAAGAGCTAAATATGATGTGCTGGAAATAAGTTGTTTGTATTATTTGGAAGAGATAAAAGAGTTTCAAGATAAGTACTCACAATATACTGAAACAATAGATATTTTACCAGAGTATATAAAACTTATGACCGATACACAAAAAAATGCTGATGAGATCAATAGCATTAATGAAGAAGATAAAGTAAAATATTATGAAAAAGTCAATAGCTACAATGAAGAACTAAAAACTATCAGTAGAACATTAAATAATACAATACCACTTATAAATAAAAAGATAGAGGAAAACAATACTAAAGCTATAAAAGAAAATAGAAAATTTATGATCACAATGGGTCTTACTGTGATCGGGATACTTATAAGTGCCAGTATTGCAGTTGTTAAATTAGATTTAGTTCATATTTCAGACAATCATAAAAAGGAACAAAGCAAATGAGACTATATTTAAACGGAGTAAAGCGAATATGAATAATTCAAGATTAAACATTAAAAATTCAACATTACCAAAATCTAAAAAGATTTTGGTAACGGGAACAGCAGGCTTCATAGGTTACCACTTAGCAAAAAAACTCCTAGAGAGAGGCGATGAAGTAG
>JALSWC010000033.1 GCA_027060825.1 Sulfurimonas sp. | reverse complement strand
AAAAATGGAAAGCCTCGGTTTCCTGTGTTTTTGAGGGTTAGGAATAGATAAGGATGCAAAATATATGACAAATATAATTCTTTGTGGAGGTAATGGTACAAGACTGTGGCCTCTTAGTAGGGCGTTGATGCCAAAACAATTTTTAGAAATTTTTGATGGTAAATCTCTTTTTCAGTTAACCGTAGAGAGAAATTCAAAGCTATGTGAAAATCGCTTTATAGTCTCAAATATAGAACAATATTTTTTAGCCTTAGATCAACTCGAATCTTTGGATAAAACCCATAATCGATATTTATTAGAACCAATAGCTAGAAATACTGCTCCAGCTATTGCTCTTGCTTGTATGGCACTTCAAGAGGATGAACTAGTCTTAGTTACTCCATCTGATCATCTTATTAAAGATGAAGTTATGTATGAAAAAGTACTACAAAAGGCAAAAGATTTTGCTAGAGAAAATAAGCTTGTAACATTTGGTATTACCCCTTCATCAGTAGAAACTGGATTTGGTTATATTGAAGCTGATGGTTTTGATGTAAAAGCTTTTTATGAAAAACCAGATTTTAACACTGCATCAGAGTATGTGAAAGCTGGAAATTATTATTGGAATAGTGGAATGTTTATGTTTAAGGCAGGTGTTTTTTTAGAGGAACTTAAAAAATATGCTCCAAAAATATATAATGCATCTCTTCACGCTCTTAGTCATGATGCTTTATCTAATGAGATGATTAGAGTAAAATATGATGCGATGTTAAATATTCCTGAAGATAGTATAGATTATGCCGTGATGGAAAAAAGTAAAATTGTAAAAGTAATTCCATCAGATATTAAATGGAATGATGTAGGAAGTTTTGATTCCCTCGCCGATGAGTTACCAAATGATAAAAACAACAATTTAATTCTTTCAGAAAAAATAGTGAAAACAATAGACATAAAAGATACAATCATAGTAGATACAGGTGATGCTCTTTTAGTGGCAAAAAAAGGTTCTTCTCAAAAAGTGAAAGAGTTAGTGAAAGAGTTGAAAAATGAAAATTCTGAGTTGCCAAATATCCACTTAACGGGACATAGACCATGGGGAACATATACTATTCTTGAAGATGCTGATGGCTATAAAATAAAACGAATAGAGGTTAAACCAGATAAAAGACTCTCTTTGCAAAAACATAAATATCGAAATGAACACTGGGTCGTTGTTTCAGGAAAAGCGACTGTTACCATTGATGAAGATACATTTATATTAAATGAAAATGAATCTACTTACATTAAGGCAGGAGCTATTCATAGGCTTTCAAATGACACTAATAAACCCTTAGTTATAATTGAAGCACAAGTCGGAAGCTATACGGATGAAGATGATATAGAAAGATTAGATGATGATTTTAAAAGGAGATAGATAAATGGGAAATAAAAAAGTAGCATTAATAACAGGTATTACAGGACAAGATGGCTCCTATTTAGCAGAATTTTTACTAAAAAAAGGGTATGAAGTTCATGGAATTAAAAGAAGAACTTCACTCTTTAATACAGATAGAATTGACCATCTTTATCAAGACCCACATGTAGAAAACCGTGACTTCATTCTTCACTATGGTGAAATGACTGACTCTATGAATCTTACACGAATTATAGAAGAGTGTAAGCCTGATGAGATATACAACCTTGCTGCTATGAGTCATGTAGCAGTTTCATTTGAAACGCCAGAGTATGTTGCCAATACTGATGGAACTGGAACTCTTAGAATCCTTGAAGCTGTTAAGCTTTTAGGACTGAGTAAAAAAACTAGAATTTATCAAGCATCTACAAGTGAACTTTTTGGAAAGGTACAAGAAACGCCACAGAAAGAGACAACACCTTTTTATCCTCGTTCTCCATATGCAGTAGCTAAAATGTATGCTTACTGGATAACAGTAAACTATAGAGAAGCTTATGGTATGTTTGCTTGTAATGGGATACTTTTTAATCATGAATCACCAGTTCGTGGAGAGACATTTGTAACGAGAAAAATCACTCGTGCGGTATCTAAAATAGCATTGGGACTTCAAGATAAACTCTATCTTGGAAACCTTGATGCTAAACGCGATTGGGGGCATGCAAAAGATTATGTTCGTATGATGTGGATGATACTTCAAGCAGATGAACCAGAAGACTGGGTTATTGCAACAGGGCAAACAACAGCAGTGAGAGATTTTGTGAAAATGGCGTTTCAATATGTAGGGATAGAGCTAGAGTTTAAAGGCGAAGGTGTAGATGAAAATGGAGTTATCGCTTCTATAAACAAGGCAAGATTTCAAGAACTTGGCATTGATAATGTTACTCTAAAAGTAGGTCAAGAAGTTCTAGCAGTTGATCCAAAATACTTCAGACCGACAGAAGTTGATTTACTTTTAGGAGACCCAACAAAAGCAGAAACTAAACTTGGATGGAGCAGAGAGTATCAACTGAAAGAGCTTGTAGATGATATGATGGCATCAGACCTTAAACTTGTCACAAAAGATCAGTATCTTAAAGATGGTGGTTATACTATTATGAATTATTTTGAATAGCTAATTGAATGAATAAAGATAGTAAAATATATATAGCAGGACATCGTGGTCTTGTTGGTTCGGCAATAGTAAAAAATCTTAAATCTAAAGGCTATACAAATCTTGTCTATAAAACGCATAGAGAACTTGACTTATTAGATGCAAATGCAGTGAGAGCTTTTTTTGAAGTAGAAAAACCTGAGTATGTCATACTTGCAGCTGCAAAAGTTGGTGGTATAGTTGCTAACAACACTTACAGAGCAGACTTTATTTATGAAAATCTTCAAATTCAAAATAATATTATTCATCAAAGTTACCTTACTAATGTTACCAAGTTACTCTTTTTAGGATCTACTTGTATATACCCAAAAAATACTCCTCAACCTATGAAGGAAGAGAGCCTCTTAACATCAGAACTAGAATATACAAATGAGCCTTATGCCATAGCTAAAATAGCAGGTATAAAAATGTGTGAGTCTTATAACATACAGTATGGAACAAACTTTATATCTGTTATGCCTACAAATCTTTATGGAGCAAACGATAATTTTGATTTAGAAACTTCTCATGTTCTTCCCGCACTTTTAAGAAAAATGCACGAAGCAAAAGTTACTAAGACTCCAAAAGTCGAAATATGGGGAAGTGGAAAACCGAGAAGAGAGTTTTTATACTCTGAAGATATGGCAGATGCATGCGTGTTCTTACTTGAAAATAGGGATTTTAAAGATACTTACAGTGCTAATGCAAAAGAGATAAGAAATACCCATATAAATATAGGCACTGGTAAAGATATAAGTATAAAAGAACTAGCCCAGACCATCAAAAAAATAGTAGGCTATAAAGGTGAACTATATTTTGACAGTTCAAAACCAGATGGAACTATGGTAAAGCTCACAGATTCAAGTAAACTGCATTCTCTTGGATGGAAACACACTGTTGAACTTGAAGAGGGTATTAGGACAATGTATAATTGGTATATGGAACACAATTAAAAAATGAAGATAAAATAGAGTTTAAAGGTAGTCCTAAAATTGGAGAATATATAGTAAAATGATAAATAAATTAAAATCCCTAAAAGACAATCAAGGTTTTATGAAGTACTTTAAGAATACTTCATGGCTTTTTGCTGAAAAAATACTAAGAATGGCGGTAGGCCTTTTTGTAGGTGTTTGGATAGCAAGATACTTAGGCCCTGACAAATTTGGTCTTTTTTCTTATGCGGGGAGCTTTGTAGGCCTATTTACTGCCATTGCGGCACTTGGACTTAATGATATTTTAGTGCGTGAACTTGTTCAGCATCCAGAAAAAGAAAATGAACTTTTAGGAACAGCTTTTTATTTGAAGCTTATGGGGGCTATTTTAACACTTGTGATTTTATACATAGCTGTCCATTTTACTTCAAATGAACATTATACAAATATGATGATTTTTATCATAGCAAGTGCTACTATATTTCAAAGTTTCAATGTTGTAGATGTGTATTTTCAAAGTAAAGTAATGAGTAAGTTTGTAGTTTATGCAAACATCTTATCTCTTTTTGTAAGTAGTTTGGTTAAAATTTCACTTATAATTTTAGATGCACCACTTATTGCTTTTGCCTGGGTTGTCCTTTTTGATAGTTTTGTATTAGCTTGTGGATTTGTTTATTTCTTTTTGAAAAATTCAGAATTTAAAATTCAGAATTTAAAATTTAGTAAATTAACAGCAGTTAGATTACTAAAAGATAGTTGGCCACTTATTTTAAGTGGAATGGTTATAGCAGTTTATATGAGAATAGATCAGGTAATGATAAAAGAAATGCTGGACAATGAAGCAGTAGGTAATTATGCAGCAGCAGTACGACTTAGTGAAGCGTGGTATTTCATACCTATGGTTATAGCTTCTTCACTTTTTCCTGCTATCGTCAATGCTAAAAAACAAAGTAAAGAGTTATACTATGTAAGACTTCAAAAGCTTTATGATTTGATGGTATGGATGGCAATAGCTATAGCTTTACCTATGACTTTTTTGAGCGACTGGGTAGTCAATCTTTTATATGGTAATCAATATAGTCAAGCTGGTGATGTTTTGATGATACATATTTGGGCTGGGGTATTTGTATTTTTAGGGGTAGCAAATGCAAAATGGATTATTAATGAAAACTTAATGTTAAATGGAATGATAAGAACATCTATAGGAGCTTTCGTGAATGTTATATTGAATTATATTTTAATAAAAAAATTAGGAATTATGGGAGCAGCAATTTCAACATTAATATCTTATTTTATTGCTAACTATTTTGGGTTATTATTCTATAAGAAGACAAGAATTTGCTTTTGGCAACAAACAAAGGCACTAAATATATTTAAGGATTTTAAATGATTAAAAAATTATCTTACAAAATACAAGGAGTTTTAGATAGAATAAATGTTATTTACTTGAGATTGGTGAATATTTTTGCTAATAAGTATGCTCTTAATGTAGAACAAGTGAGAGAAAAGAAAATAATCATTTCATTGACAACATATCCAAAAAGATTTGATGTTGTTCATATTACATTAGAAACTATTCTTCGTCAAACATTTAAACCAGATATGATAATTTTGTATTTATCTAAAGATGAATTAAGAGGATACCCTATTCCAGATTATATTTTAAAATTGAAAAAAAGAGGTTTGACAATTAAACTCGTTGATAAAAATTTAAAATCCTATAATAAATTAATTTATGTATTAGAAGAATATCCAAATGAAATATTGATTACAGTTGATGATGATATTTTATATTCAAGATATCTTTTAGAAAAATTATATGAACAGCACATTCAATACCCAAAAGAGATAATAGCTTATCGTTGTTCTCTTATGAGTAAAGAATTTGAAAAGAAATTATCTCCTTATTTATCTTGGAAGAATGCTAAAAATATAAAGAAGCCATCTTATAATTTATTTTTTACAGGTGTTGGTGGGGTCTTATATCCTCCAAATTCTTTACATAAGGAAGTCTTAAATAAATCAAAATTTTTAAAATTGGCACCTTTGGCAGATGATGTATGGTTTAAGGCTATGTCTTTAAAAAATAATACTAAAGTAGTTCAAGTGTTTGAAGATTTTATAGAGTTTCCAATAATAAATGAGAAATCACAACAAAATGCTTTATGGAAAATAAATAATGGTCTAAATAAGAATGATGAACAGATAAAAAAAGTTTTTGATTATTATAATTTATATAAATATATTAGTTAAAAAAAATTAGGAGTTAAATTTGGATAAATTATCATCAATAATAAATTTCGGTATTTATATTGAACAAAAGGCTAATTAAATGTTACTATCACTAATGTATCATCACTGTAATAGTGACAAATTTACAAACTCAAAAAAAATGTTAGAAGAACATTTTAAATTTATTTCTAAAAATTATAAAACTATTTTGTGTGGGGATAGATTTTCAATTTTAAAAACAGAATTATTGTTAGTATTTGATGATGGCTTTTTTGATTTTTATTATCATGTATATCCACTTTTAAAAAAATATAATTTAAAAGCTGTTTTGTCTGTTCCGACAAAGTATATTTTAGATGAAATAGATGTTGAAAGTAAAAAAAGATTATCATTAAAACATAGTGAGATAATGTATGATTCTGATGTAGTGAAATATGCTCCATTTTGCACATGGAAAGAGATAAAAGAGATGAGTGATAGTGGATATGTTGAGATAGCTTCTCATAGTGTAAATCATATTGATTTAACGAAAATATCATTAGATGAACTAGAAAGAGAATTAAAACTTTCCAAAGAAATTATTGAAAAACAGATAGATAAAGAGATATTTACATTTACATATCCTTATGGAGCATATAATGAAAAAGTTAGAGAAGTGGTTAAAAAAATTTATAAATATGACATAGGGATAGATAGTAAATATAATTTTAATTGGCAGAATACAATCAATAGACTTTATGCAGATGATTTAAAAAATTGTTGTTATATTATAAATAATAAAGAAAAAACAAAATTTTTTATAAAAGCAATAATTCCAAACAATTTAAAAAATATTATTAAATTAGTAATAAAAAGATGAGGAATGAAAAATGAAAAATAAAATTTGTATAGTAGGTTTAGGTTATGTTGGGCTTCCACTTGCTCATGCATTTAGTGAAAAGTATGAAGTGGTGGGTTTTGATATAAATACTCAGCGAATATCTGAGTTAAATAGTGGCTTTGATAGAACGGGTGAATTGGATAATGTGCAAGTGAATCAAGCCATACAAAATGGTATGCAGTTTACTCTTGATTTAGAGGATATAAATGATTGTAATATTTATATAGTTACAGTACCAACTCCCATAGATAAAGATAATAAGCCTGATTTGACTCCACTTATTAAATCATCTCAAACAGTTGGAAAAGTTCTTAAGAAAGAAGATATAGTTATATATGAAAGCACAGTATATCCAGGAGTTACTGAAGATGTTTGTGTTCCTGAGCTTGAAAGGGTAAGTGGACTAAAATTTAATAGTGATTTTTTTGCAGGATATTCTCCAGAGAGGATAAACCCAGGTGATAAAAAGCATACAGTTACAAAGATACTAAAAGTAACAGCTGGCTCTACTCCTGAGGTAGCAGCTATGGTAGATGCATTATATGCCAGTATTATTACAGCAGGAACACATAAATGTAGTTCTATAAAAGTAGCAGAATCCTCAAAAGTGATAGAAAATACACAGCGAGATGTAAATATAGCACTTATAAATGAGTTATCTCTTATATTTAATGCTATGGATATAAATACAAACGAAGTGATAGAGGCCGCCGCTACAAAATGGAATTTTATTAAACTTACCCCTGGACTTGTAGGTGGTCATTGTATAGGTGTAGATCCATATTATCTGACATATAAAGCTCAAGAGTTAGGCTATCAACCAAATCTTATACTTGGGGCAAGACAAATAAATAATGGTATGGCTAAATATGTAGCAGAGAGAACCGTAAAGTTAATGATTAAAAAAGGTATTCAAATAAAAGATTCTAAAGTACTTATTTTAGGAATCACATTTAAAGAAAATTGTCCAGATATACGAAATACTAAGGTTATAGATATTATAAGTGAACTAAAAGAGTATGGTTGTAAAGTTGATATATCAGATTATTGGGCAGATAAAAATGAAGTAAAAAATGAATATGATATAGATATGGTTGAAGATTCTAACTTTGATGATTATCAAGCTATTGTATTGGCAGTTGGTCATGATGAGTATAAAAATTTTGAAATTTCTAACCAAGATAAAGTGATCTTTGATATTAAATCTGTGTTGAAAACTTCTGATGGTAGGCTGTAAGATGGGGGAGAAAAAGAGAATAGCGATATTTAAACCATATAATGCTAGATTAAATAATGCATTCGGATCTGGACAATATCCTATTTTTAAAAAATTTGAAGAATTAGGTTATGAGGTTACCTTCTTTTTAGATGATGAAAATGTGAAATTTGAAGGTGTAGAGAATAGATATATAAAAGTAAAACCTATTCAAACTTTTATATTAAGAGTTGTTAGAAAATTGTTTAATATAGCTTATATAAAAGTACCATATTATGGGGCTATTG
>JALSWC010000032.1 GCA_027060825.1 Sulfurimonas sp. | reverse complement strand
AATAGTATTGCCCCTCTTCTATAAGGTTTTGTGCCAAATTTGTTTTATCTACATAAAGATAATTCTCTTGCAAGATAGTTTTTAAAGTTGATATGCCTATTGGTAGTTTTTTAAGTTTCACTCAATCTCCTTATCTTCTTTCTCTTTAGCATCAATTATATTTTCAATAATTTTATTAACATTCACTTCCATTTTTTTTATTATTTCTTTATTTATAATAAATTTTTTTTCAAAAGCTACTTTTGTAAATTTTAATAAATCCTTTTGATTACTCACCCAAATCATCAGATTATTCTCAATCTGCCATTTATCATAATGACTAATAAAACTTCTTGTAGAAATAGTAGGAGTACCTAAAAAGCAGGCTTCTGTATTTATAGTCCCCCCACCTCCAATAAACAAATCTACATCTTTTAATAGATATTGGAGTTCTATTTTTTCATCTATAACATAAGCAAAAGGAAATTCCCTTTTTAGATAATTGCTTTCATATCTTGGAATAATGATAATATTAGCTTGAAATTCTTTATATATACTTGGTAGAGCTTCGTACAAAAAAGGATATTTTTTATTTACATAGCTTGATTTATACTCTTCTTCTCTAATCAAAATCGTAAATTTATTTCTATTAATTTTATACTTTTTATAAAAATTTTCAGTATATTCTTGATTAAATTTAAAATCTTTTAACCAAATTAAAGGGTCAATAAAATTATACTCTACAATTTGTTCTATCTCTAATCCAAATCGTAAAATAACTTCATTAGGCACTACAAAAGGTTTAAACATTTTAGTAGCAAGAGGTATTGTAAGTCTTGCTTGAGGAAGAGCTTTTTTAAAATTTGTTCTAAAATCGCTAAGAGGAATATCATAAAAATTATAAATTGGTATTCCTAAGCCAAATGCAACTCGAACTGCATCAACACTACTTAAACATACCAATTTTTCAACTTCAAATTCAGCAACAAATTCCATAAGCTCTTTTTGTCTTTCAATAGAAGCTTTTAATTTATCTTTTAAATTATTACCTCCGAAAGTTCCTCTATTAATAAACTCCAAATTGTAAAGCTTGAGTAACTCAACTACTTCTTTATAATCCACCCCTTCTCTTGCCGTTATAAAAACTTTTTTATCTCTTTGTTTTAATTCTTCAATAATCGGCTTAAAAAATAAAACCGATTTTGGAGTTACTAAGTCAAACCAAATCAACTATATAATACCGTTTTCTTTATACTCTTTTTTCCATTCAGGATTTAATTCAATTATATCATCTTCACAAAAAGCGAAAGAATATTTAGAGGAATATTCTCCTCTCATTCCTACAGCTTTTACATTAGGTTCAATTATTTCACACTTATTTGCACAAGTATATAAGCAATCTTTATGACAAGCTCCATTCTCAATTAATTCTAAAACTTTTTTACCTTTTTCTAAAACATTATCAAGAGTACCCTCTTCTCTGATATTTCCAAATTTAAGATATGGAAGCCAAAGCAAACAAGGATATATATTTCCATACGGGTCAATATCTATATTTCTTTCTCCCATATAACAATTAAATTTTATATCTTTCCCTTCAAACACTGCTTTTTGAAGAAGATATTTACTTTCATATCTACTCTTGTCATACCCAATATTTTTCAATTGCCTATCAATTTCAGCTAACTCTTCATCACTAAATATAAAGTCATCTTCACTTAAATCTTTTTTAGTTACATTATCTTTTTTATTTCTATACCTTTCTGGATTATATCTACCATAACCTATATAAAGTCCAATACCAAGCTCTTTTGCAAAATTATACATCCATTCAATTAAGTGATAATTCTCTTTATAGATAGTAAATTGGATTCTAATCAACATCCCTTTTAGCTTTTTTAATCTTGCTATAGTTTCAAGCGATTTAGCAAACCCATCTTTTCTAAGACGAATTTTATTATGAGTCTCTTCATCACCATCTATTGAAATATCTAAACGATATAAAGGAAATTTACTCAATACATATTTAGCTATCTCTTCGTGTTTCTCTGGAAACCATCCTGTAATTGGAGAGTCAATAACAACATCGTTATGATACTTATAGATACTATCAACTACTTTGAGATAAGTATCACTTAAATGAGGTTCCCCACCTGTTATATGAACTTTTTTCAAATCTAAATATTTTGATGAAAAGATACTATCTATTTCATTTTGATTTAATTCCTCTTCTCTTCTGTCCGCTAGTTTCCACATGCTACAATATCTGCAAGGTCCAGGACAATACTCCGTAACGGTATATGATATATCTTCTATTTTATACATTTATTTTCCTTT
>JALSWC010000031.1 GCA_027060825.1 Sulfurimonas sp. | reverse complement strand
CTGGGCCACAACATTTAGTTGTAAAACTTACTCGTGCTAAATTTGAGGGTATGATTGACTCTCTTGTAGCTGAAACTATGAGTCACATTGATACTGCTATGAAAGATGCAGACCTTAGCAAAGGTGATATCAAAGAGATTATTATGGTTGGTGGTTCTACTCGTGTACCAGTTGTTCAAACAAAAGTATCAGAATACTTTGGTGGAAAAGAGTTAAACAAAGGTGTAAACCCTGATGAAGTTGTTGCAGCAGGTGCAGCTATTCAAGGTGGTGTACTTCGTGGTGATGTAAAAGATGTTCTTTTACTTGATGTTACTCCACTTTCACTTGGAATTGAAACTCTTGGTGGTGTTGCTACAAAAGTAATTGAGAAAGGAACAACAATCCCTGTAAAAAAATCTCAAATTTTCTCAACTGCTGAAGATAACCAACCAGCAGTTAGCATTAATGTTGTGCAAGGTGAGAGAGAGTTTGCAAAAGACAATAAATCTTTAGGTCTATTTGAACTAGGTGATATTCCAGCAGCACCTCGTGGTGTGCCTCAAATTGAAGTAACATTTGATATTGATGCAAATGGTATTTTAACTGTTAGCTCAACAGATAAAGGGACTGGAAAATCTCAATCAATCACTATCTCTGGTTCATCAGGATTAAGTGAAGAAGAGATTAATAAAATGGTTCAAGATGCTGAAGCACATAAGGCTGAAGATGAAAAACGCAAAGAGCTAGTTGATCTTAAAAACCAAGCAGATGCACTTATTGCTCAAACTGAAAAATCTATGACTGAGATGGGTGATAAACTTGAAGCTGATGAAAAAGCGAAAATTGAAGCTGCTATTAATGACTTAAAAGAAGTTCTCAAAGATGAAAATGCTACAAAAGAGCAAATCGAAGAGAAAGTAAAAGCATTAACTGAAGCAAGCCACAAAATGGCTGAGCAAATGTATAAACAAGAACAAGGTGGAGAAGCTACTGGTTCTGCAGATGCTGCAAAGAAAAAAGATGACGACGATGTTATCGATGCAGAGATAGAGTAATTTTACTCTATCTTCATGAAAAGAGTTAAACACTACATAAAAGAACTACTCTTTATGGTCATAGCAGTTACTGTTATGACCAATGCTATGAGTATATACAAAAGTCGCACACTTACAAAGACACCGCTCACTATTCACTCCGTACAACTTCTTAATGGTTCACTTTATCAAATAAAATCTAATAAACCTATCTTAATTGATTTCTGGGCAACTTGGTGTCCTGTATGTAAAGTAGAAGCTTCAAATATTGCTTTTTTATCAAAATATTTTGAGGTAATAACAGTTGTAGTAAAATCAGGGGATGATGCGAAAATTCGTAAGTTTATGCAAAAGCATAGGTATCATTTTAAAGTTGTTAATGATGCAAAAGGTTTACTTGCCTCTAAGTTTAAAATAGCAGGTTTCCCTACTACTTTCATCTACAATAAAGAGCATAAACTCGCATTTAGCGATGTAGGATATAGCTCTACACTTACACTCTATCTTAAAATGCTCTGGGCAGAAAAAGAGTAATTTTTTACTCTTTTAACCCATTCTCACACGCACAGATTGCTCATGTGCCGTAAGTCCCTCTGTATTTGCTATTAAAGCACACTCTTCACCTATTTCATTGATTGCATTTGCACTAAATGAGATAATAGAACTCTTTTTCATAAAATTCTCAACACCTAAAGGAGAGTAAAATTTTGCAGTTCCACCAGTCGGTAGCGTATGATTTGGTCCAGCAATATAGTCACCAATAGCTTCAGGTGTATTATGTCCTAAAAAGATTGCTCCAGCATGTTTAATGTATGGTAAAAGTTCAAAAGGACTCATAGTAGCCACTTCAAGATGTTCTGGTGCTATCTTATTCATAAGTGCTACTGCTTCATCCATATCTTTTGTAACGATGATAGCCCCACGCTCTCCAATTGATTTTTTCGCTATCTCTTTACGAGGGAGTTTAAAAAGCCAATTTTCTATTGCTACTTTTACACTATCTGCAAGTTTTTGGGAAGGCGTAATTAAAATAGAACTTGCCATCTCATCATGTTCGGCTTGAGAAAGCAAGTCAATAGCTAAATGATGTGCCTTTGCACTCTCATCTGCAAGAATACCTATTTCACTAGGTCCTGCTATCATATCTATATTTACTTCACCAAACACCATTTTCTTAGCAGTTGCCACAAAAATATTTCCTGGCCCTGTAATGACATCTACTTTTGGAATAGTCTGGGTACCATAAGCCATAGCAGCGATTGCAGAAGCACCACCTACCTTATATACTTCACTAACACCACATAAATGACACGCTGCAAGGAGTAACTCATTTGGCTCATTATCTGGTGTTGGCGTACAGACAATGATTTGCTCAACGCCAGCAACCTGTGCAGGAATAACATTCATAAGCAAAGAAGATGGATATGCAGCTTTTCCACCTGGAATATAAAGACCTGCACTATCAACAGGAGTCACTTTTTGCCCTAAAATCGTACCATTTGCCTCTGTATCAAACCATGATTTTGGTTTTTGTTTTTCATGATAAACTTTAATTCTATCATACGCTAAATGCAAAGAGGCTTTTAATTTTTCATCTAAATTATCATACGCTCTACGCATTGAATCAGTTGTAATTTTCAAATCTTCATCTGATGCAGGCATCCAGTGGTCAAATTTTGCTATATGCTCTTTTAAAGCACTATTTCCATCATTTCTAATTTCATCAATAATATTGCCAACTATGCCACTTACATGAGCAATATCCATTTTACCACGATTTAAAAGTTCATCAAATTTTTCATCAAAATCAGTATCAGTCGATTTTACAAATATCATTTTTTTACTCTCTTTTTAGATTTATCAAAAGTTGTTTTCACTGTTGCTAATGCACCTAAAAAACTAGGTGTTTTCATATAGCCCAATATAGGCTGATATATCGGTGTCTCATCAGGCTTCAAAAACCAAATACCAGGAAGTCCTGGAGTGTTCTGAGCGAGAAAAATAGGAATATAATCTCTTTGATCTGTCCAAGAACGAATAGCTATAAAATCTCTGTTTACCGCTTTTATTACTTTTGGATTTTGAAAAGTCGTTCTATCTAAAAGAAGACAATATTTGCAAGCATGACTAGAGATAATAAACATAACAGGCTTATGCTCTTTTTTTGCTTGTTCTATTCCACTTTCATAATCTTTTGCCCAATGGATTCCATCTGCCATAAGCGTTGTTGCAAAGAGTAACGCTAAAGTCAATACTATTTTACGCATATTTTTTTACCTTTTTTAATAATTCTGTAGAACACTCTTCTGCTGATTTATCTGTAACATCAATAACAACATCTGCAAGTTTTAAATATTCAGGTCGTCTTTCATTATAGAGTGCTTTTGCTTTTTTCAAATCACTCAACAAAGGACGCTTTTTTAATTTTTTTCCTGCGTTTGGATGCGCTTTAATTCGTTTGATAATTGCATCAAAAGGAGAGTCCAGAAGAACAATTATACCTATTTTTTTTAAGTTTTTCTGTTTATAAAATCCACCACCTGTAGAAATTAGCGTATTGTTCACACTATTTTCAAGCCATTTTGCAATCTTTTTTTCTAATTTTCTAAAATATTCCTCACCCTCATTGTCAAAAATATTTTTTATTTTTCTATTTTCCATACTCTCAATAAGATCATCAGTATCTATGGCAATATAATCAGAATGTCCAATAACTTCCCGTGCAACACTCCCCTTACCTACACCCATAAAACCGATTATTACTATATTTTTCATCTTTATGCCCTGCATATTTTAAATTCTTAGCACATTATATAAAAATAAAATTATATGCTATTTAAACAGCCATTTAATAAGAGTCGATATAATACTTTTACAAAATTCCATTTTAGGTATATTATGAAAAACAAAAAAATTATTTCACTCGGATTTATATCTGTTGCACTTTGCTCAACACTTCTTTTTTCTTCAGAACTTACAACACAAAAAACGGCAAAACAAGATGAAACTTCTCGCCTTCAAGCACTTAGTAAATTTGCAAATGTATTAAATATTGTACAGAAGTATTATGTTGATAAAGTTACTATTAACAAACTCATAAACAAAGCATTAGATGGCATGATGAAAAACCTTGATGCTCATTCAAACTTTTTAACACAAAAAGATTTTAAACGCTTACAGGTAGAAACTAATGGTGAATTTGGTGGCTTAGGCATCACGGTAGGTATGAAAGATGGAGCACTTACTGTTATTGCTCCCCTAGAGGGAACTCCTGCTGATAAAGCTGGATTAAAAGCTGGTGATATTATTTTAAAAATCAATAAAAAATCAACTATTGGAATGACCATTGATGAAGCTGTCTCAATTATGCGTGGTAAAGTCGGAACACCAATAGACTTAATAATTGTCCGTAAAGGTGAAAGCAAACCACTCTCCATTCACATAGTACGAGGTATTATTAAAATCCAATCAGTTTACGCTAAAAAAATTGATGGTGGTATTCTCTATTTACGCATAACAAGTTTTGATAAAAAAGTAGTTGCAGGTATTACAAAAGCAATCAAAAAGAATAAAGCAACAACAAAAGGAATTATTCTTGATTTAAGAAACAATCCAGGAGGACTCCTTGATCAAGCTGTTGGTGTAGTAGATACTTTTGTTGACAATGGAATTATCGTCTCTCAAAAGGGAAGAAGAAAGAATGAAAATCAAATATATAAAGCACATAAAAGTGATACTCTTACAAAAGTACCTCTTGTTGTTTTAGTTAATGGTGGAAGTGCAAGTGCAAGTGAGATTGTAAGTGGTTCACTCCAAGACCATAAGCGTGCTGTTTTAGTTGGTGAAAAAACTTTTGGAAAAGGAAGTGTACAAGTTATACTCCCTATCTCAAAAACAGAAGCAATTAAACTTACTATTGCAAGATACTATCTACCAAGTGGAAGAACAATTCAAGCAGTTGGCGTAACACCAGATGTCATAGTCGCTCCAGGTGAAGTAAAAGTACATAAAAATGAGTTCTTGATTAAAGAAGCAGACCTAAAAGACCATCTCAAAAAAGAACTTCAAAAAATTGATGGAAAAAAAGAAAAAACTAAAGAAGATAAAAAAGATAAAAAAGATATAATAACGCCAGAAATGCTTCAAAAAGATATTCAACTTAAAGAAGCTGATGATATTGTCAAATCACTAATTATAATAAAAGGATAGAGAAGGTGGAAAAAAAAGAGTTACTCTACGAAGGCAAAGCAAAGAGATTGTATCTTACAGAGGATGAAAACTTAGTTATTTCAGAATTTAAAGATGATTTAACTGCGTTTAATGGTGAAAAAAAATCAAGCGAAGCAGGAAAAGGTGCATTAAACAATAAAATTTCAACAGAACTTTTTAAGGTGCTTGAAAATAAAGGGATTCCAACTCACTTTGTAAAAATGTTAGATGAAAACCATATGCTTCATAAAAAAGTTGATGTAATTATGATTGAAGTCATTGTTCGCAACATCGCTACTGGTTCACTTACTCGTAATCTTGGCATAGAAGATGGAACAGTTCTTCCATTCACATTAGTGGAATTTGACTATAAGAATGATGCACTTGGTGATCCAAAGCTTAACGACCAACATGCACTTATTTTAGGGCTTGTAGATTTTCAAGATGAGCTTGATAAACTCCGTCGAATGGCAAGACAAGTCAATGATATTTTAAAACCTTACTTTGCAGACAAAGGTCTTAATCTTGTTGATTTTAAACTTGAATTTGGAAAAGACAAAGATGGAAACATTATTTTAATAGATGAGATTTCACCAGATAATTGTCGTTTTTGGGATATTGAGAGTGGTGAAAAAATGGATAAAGATAGATTCCGTCAAGGTCTTGGTGGATTAACAGTTGCTTACGAGCAAGTATTAGATAGGATTTTAGGAAAATAATTATGATAAAAGCAATAGTAAATGTATATTTAAAAGCTGGAGTTTTAGACTCTCAAGGAAAGGCAGTACACCATGCACTTGACTCTCTAGGATTTAACTCTGTCGAAGATGTTCGTGTTGGAAAGCAAATTGTTTTACAACTCAATGAAACAGATAGAGAAAAAGCAATGAGTGATGCAAAAAAAATGTGTGAAGAGCTTTTAGCAAATACTGTAATTGAAGACTACAATATAGAGCTAGTATAATGAAAGTTTCAATCCTCCAATTTCCTGGAACCAATTGTGAATATGATGCAGAATATGCTTTTCAAAAACTGGGTGCAGACACAGAAATAATCTGGCATAAATCAGAAACTATTCCTCAAGATACTAATTTACTTGTAGTGGCAGGTGGCTTTTCTTATGGGGATTACCTTAGAAGTGGTGCTATTGCAAAATTTTCTCCTGTTATGCAAGCAGTTACTACTTATGCCAACAACGGTGGCAATGTTTTAGGAATTTGTAATGGTTTTCAAGTTCTTACAGAAGCAGGTCTGCTCCCTGGTGCCCTTAAACGCAATGAAGGCTTACATTTCATCTCTAAGCACCACCATCTTAAGGTACAAAATAGTGATAACATCTTCTTAAAAGAGTTAAGTGATGGAGATGTTGTAAATATTCCTATTGCACATCATGATGGAAACTACTATATTGATGATGCAGGTTTGCAAGAGCTTGAAGCAAATGAGCAAATTCTTCTAAAATATACAGATGCAAGTGGTAATATACAAAACCCTAATGGAAGTGTCGCTAGCATTGCAGGTGTTTGTAATAAAAATAAAAATGTATTTGGTCTTATGCCACATCCTGAGCGTGCTATGGAAGTAGTACTTGGAAGCAATGACGGAATAAATATGCTACAAGGTTTCTTTGAATCGTGATAAAATCTTTTCTCCTTGTAATATTATTTATTTCATCTTTATATGCAAATAAAGTTATATACCTTAGTTATGATGAAATACCAACACGAATAATTCAAGGTGAAATTTTCACGGTTACTCTAAAAGTACTCTCAACAGTGAAAAAATTTGATGATATTTCATATAAATTTTCTAACTCAAGAGGAGTAAAGATTTTAGATGACATTCCTACACGAGAAAAAAAAGGAAAATTTCTATATGACACTTTTCATCTTCTCGCAACTTCAGATGTAGTAAAACTTCCAGATGTTAATGCCACGCTTATTGCCTCACAAGAGTATAATTCTACTTTTATTCAAGGTAAAAAACTGAATGTTATTCAACTCAATCCAAAGAGTAACTTTTCAAATATCATAGCCAATAATTTAGAACTAAACGACTATAAAACAACAAGCTACGATAATGAACACAATATTATAGTATTTGTACTCTCTGGTCAAAATACAAATATTGATGCAATGCATTTTAAAAATATATATTTGCAAGGCAAAGAGTCTTCAACAAACTCCTATTTAACATCAAAAATCACTTACTTTGTAGTGATAGATAAAAGGGCTGAACATTTCTCATTTAGTTACTTTAATCTACTCAAAAATAGTTTTGAGAATATAGACATACCTATTATTATAGATGATGATAGCGTTACAACACAAAGTGATTTAAAGCCTAGAGACCAATCTCATGATATGCAAAAGATGTATGCAGCTGCAGCAATAGCAATTTTTGGATTTCTCCTCATTTTAATAAGAAGAAAAATGATTTATTTAATTTTCATTTTTTTACCACTAGGCTATATTCTTTATCTTTCTATGCCTGAACAAGAGATTTGCATCAAGAAGGGAGCACAAATACATATTCTACCCGTAGATAATGGAATAATTTTTGAAACAACACAAACACAACATAGCCTTCCAAAAGAAGGTCAAACAGATCATTACATTAAAGTAAAACTAAATAACAATAAAATAGGTTGGGTGAAAGATGAAGATACTTGCTCATATTAACTGGTTTATAGCTACTACAATTATATTTATAGCTTTAACCTTTTCCATCATTATGTATCCAATATTACCTCGCCCTTATGCACGAAAAATTGCTGCATGGTTTGTACGCCTTACAACCTTTTTTTCTGTAACAAAAATAGGAAAAGAAGATCCAGAGACACAGATGTTTTTAGTGAACCATCAAAGTGATTTAGATATTGGAGTAATTGAAACTATTACCTCAAAAGACATCACTTGGGTTGCAAAAAAAGCTCTTTTTGATGTACCATTTTTTGGTCTTGCCATGAGTCTTCCTGAAGATA
>JALSWC010000030.1 GCA_027060825.1 Sulfurimonas sp. | reverse complement strand
AGTCAGCAGTAACCCCGACTTACTTTGTGCTTTTATATATGGTAACATCTTTTATACCTGTTTGGTAAAATTTTATCAATTCTAGCATATATGATTTTATTTGTTTCTTAAACTGAGTTTAAATCTTTAGAGATTTTAAAATTTAAACTATATTATTAAGCAAAATAGCAATAAATTTACGATAAAGTTATGCCCAATAAAAGTTGTGGGTATAGTGTAATGGCTTAGCACACCAGCCTCCGAGGCTGGATAGGGGACTTCCAATCTCCAGAGCAGGTTCGATTCCTGTTACCCTCGCCAAAAAGAGAATTATTTTTATGAAAAGCAAACTTATACTTGGCATTGATGAGACTACAAATATACAAACACTTTTAGATGACGGCATACGACAATTTTATTTTGGCTACATTACTAAAAAGTATCTCCAAGATTACTCAACTCAAACTTCTCTTAATCGAAGATATAGACTTAAAGAACAATATAGCTCCTACGAACATATATGTAAAACTATAGAAAAGATTCACACATACAATGGAACTATTTATCTTGCGCTAAACTCCTTTACTTCAAATGCCACTATGCTTCAATACTCACAAGAGCTTTATGAAATGTTTGAAGCAAAGGTAGATGGAATGATTGTTGCAAATATAACAATAGCCTTAATGTTAAAAAAAAGAGACTATAAAAATATTGTTATTTCTAATCTCTTTGGTGTATATAGTTGTGAGGCTGTTTCGTTTTTGCAGATGCAATTTAACCCCATAAAAATCATACTACCACGAGATATATCACTAGATAATATAAAAAAGATAGTTACTACTTACCCGCAGATGCAATTTGAGTGTTTTTTGTATGGAGATAATTGTAGATATAGTGAGAGTTTTTGTTTTACAGAACATGGATATGATAGCTTAGACTTTGGTTCACTCTGTAGCTATAGTACAAAAGAGAAAAAACTCATAAAATCAGCCATACCAACTTTTAAACAGATAGTAAAAAATAGCACTTTAAGTGATGATGAAAAAAAACAACTTTTACAAAAAGAGCAACTAAGCATAGAGTATCTTCTTGATAAACTTTTAGTATTAAATTATGAGTTTAATAGTAAAAAAATCTCTCACTTTTTAGAAATTTTAAGTATGTTTGATATACAGATGTTTTATGCAAATAAAGAACTCTACATTAAAGCATTAAGCACTTTGGGTGGTTTGGAGTTTAACAAAGCACAAACTCTACTAAAAAAACTCAAAGAAAAGCCATTTCAGCCACAAGATAGCTACAAATCATTTCATAACCTAAACACAAATGCTATTCAAAGAACCATGATATTTTTTGCTCAGTTTAAAAATATTACTTCGTATAAAATCCCTTCAAGAGGGAGAGATTTTTATAAGTATATCTTTGCAAATAAAAATGAAGAGTATAATTATAAAGAGAGTCAGTATAGATTAGAGCAATGAAACTATATGTAAAAGTAAATAACCTTAAAATTCTTAAAAATATAGATACACTGCTACCAAGTAATCTCTCTAAAACCTCTACACTCCTAGATGCAAACTCCCCAAATGAGTATAGAGTAAATCTACAGAGTGCAAAAGAGTTGCAAAAATATCAGGAGCAAATATTTTACGATACAAGAGAACTTAGTAAACTTGTAAAAGGGATATATTTTGGAAATAGCTCATGTGAACATCTTATGCCTCAGGTCAGAGAAATAGTAGAGGCTTTGGAGTTTTGCAAAGGCAGACACTATAACTTTGTCTTTGTATTTGCTCCTCTTTCTCAAAATAAGCTAGAAGAGGCACGATTTATCTGCGATATGTTAAACAGACAAGAAGGTTGCGAGATTGTAGTTAATGACATTGGAATTTTACAACTTGTCTTAGAATATAAAAATCTTAAACCTATTTTAGGGCTAAATTTCACAAAAATTATAAAAAATGCTTTTTTAGGAAATGTTGCTCAAAACGATATTAGTAAGTCACAGTTTAAAAATCAACAAAAACTACTCTCTTCATGTGAGTTTGAAAACGAGAGTGTTCGAGTTTTTTATAAATCTCTAGGGGTAGGAAGATTTTCTCTTGAAAATGTCGATATAGATGTGAGTTTCTTAAATAAATCTCACAAGATGCAAGTAGATCTTTATTATCCATATATCACCTTAGCAAATTCAAAGGCTTGCGATATAGCAGGGAGTTTTGAAGATGAGAGAGGTTACTTTGTATTTGATGAATGCAGTAAATATTGTAATTTTACTTCACTTGAGTTTAAAAATAGCGATGTATTAGGCATACGACAAAGATACAACACCTTGTATAAAACTGAAATAAGTTTAGAAG